>CATDDF010000085.1 GCA_949498175.1 Alphaproteobacteria bacterium
TGCGGCAGGTCGGGATAAAAATAGTTTTTGCGGTCAAACACCGAGTAATTATTAATCTGCGCCTTCAACCCGAGGCCGGTGCGCACGGCTTGCTCAACGCAAAACCAGTTAATCACCGGCAACATGCCGGGCATGGCCGCATCGACCAAAGACACTTGGCTGTTCGGCTCGGCACCAAATTCGGTCGCCGCGCCGGAAAATAATTTGGCGGTTGAAGCCACTTGCGCATGCACTTCAAGCCCCAGCACGATTTCCCAATCGCCGGTTGCGCCTGCAATGAGATTGTTTGTTTCAGCCATTTAAGCACTCCACCAATCTTGCGGTTGCGCGTCAAACCCTGCCGCCTCTTCCAAAACACCGGCTGTGCGCAGCAATTCTTCCTCGCCAAATGCCTTGCCTATCAATTGTAAGCCAAGCGGCAAGCCGTCCGCATCAAGACCGGCCGGCACGGAAATGCCGGGCAGTCCGGCCAGATTGACGGTGACGGTAAAGACATCGTTCAAATACATTTCCAACGGGTCTTCGACATTCTTGCCAATCGGGAATGCGGCTGATGGCGTGGTCGGCGTCAGCAGCACATCGCATTTCTCATAGGCTTTGGTGAAATCCTCAGCAATCAGGCGGCGCACTTGCAAGGCTTTGACGTAGTAAGCGTCATAATAACCGGCGGATAACGCATAAGTGCCAATCATCACGCGGCGCTTCACCTCATCACCGAAACCGGCGGCGCGGGTTTGCGCATACATATCATCAATATCGACACCGTTTTGCCGCGCCCCATAGCGCACGCCATCATAGCGCGCCAAATTGGAAGACGCTTCGGCGGGCGCGATAATGTAATAGGCAGGCAAGGCATATTTGGTATGCGGCAGTGACACATCGACAATTTCCGCCCCTGCCGCTTTCAGCCAATCAATGCCCTGCTGCCACAGTTTTTCAATCTCGGCAGGCATATTATCGACACGATATTCTTGCGGAATCCCGACGCGCAGACCTTTTATGTCGCCGGTCAATGCCGCTTCATAATCAGGCACATCGCGCTCGACGCTGGTCGTGTCACGCTTGTCGAAAGAGGCTATGCTGGTCAGCATCATCGCTGCATCGCGTACCGTATGGGTAATCGGCCCGGCTTGGTCGAGCGATGAAGCAAAGGCAACAATGCCCCAGCGCGAGCAACGGCCATAAGTCGGCTTCAAGCCCACCGTGCCGGTAAAAGCAGCAGGCTGGCGAATGGAGCCGCCCGTATCTGTCGCTGTGGCGGCAATGCCCAGACGCGCCGCAACGGCTGCAGAAGACCCACCCGAAGAGCCGCCCGGCACAAGCTCCGTGCCATTGGCCTTCCACGGATTGACCGCCGGCCCAAAGCGCGAGGTTTCGTTTGAGGAGCCCATCGCGAACTCGTCATTATTCAGCTTGCCGAGCATCACCGCGCCATCGTCCCAGAGGTTTTGCGTCACCGTGCTTTCATAAGGCGGGGTGAAGTCACCCAAAATATTGGAGCATGCGGTTGTTCGCACGCCTTTGGTGCAAAACAAATCCTTCACGCCAATCGGTAAGCCTTCCAGAGGCCGCGCCTCACCGGCGGCAATCTTCTTGTCGCTTTCAGCCGCCATTTCCAGCGCCTTTTCAGGCGTTTCCAGCACATAAGCATTGAGCGCAGAAGATGCCGAGACGCGCGCCATATGCGCCTCAGTCAATTCTACGGCGGAGAATTCTTTCTTGGCCAGCCCGTCGCGCGCTTCGGCCAAATTGAGTTCGGTCAAATCGGCCATTATTCAACCACCTTCGGCACAGCGAAATATTCATCGTCTTTTTCAGGCGCATTGGCCAGCACGTCTTCGGCATAACCGCCATCGGTCACGACATCGTCGCGGCCCCGGATTTTATCTTCCACCGCACTTGTTAGGGGTTTCACCCCATTCGTATCAAGCTCGGAAAGCTGCTCGACAAAACCGAGAATGGCACTCAGCTCTTTTGCAAGCCCCGGCAGTTCGTAATCGCTCACCCCGATACGAGCAAGATTGGCGATGCGGCGCACCATATTTTCATCAACTGACATTTAATCGCCTTTATTGGAATTTGGCCGGAAACTAGCAAAGGCCGTGCCGCCGCGCAATATGACTTTCGCCAAAACCCGTGCTATTCAATCATTATGCAGATGGTTGAAACCCCCAGCGGATTGATAAGCGCATTGGAAAGCGGCCAGCGGCTGCTTGGGCTGGATTTGGGCAGCAAAACCATCGGCCTCGCTTTGGGCGATAGCGACCATAAAATCGCCACCCCCTATGACACAATACGGCGCAAGAAATTCGGCCTTGATGCGGCCGCTTTGGGCGACATCATCAAAACCGAGAATATTGGCGGGTTGGTGATGGGATTGCCGCTCAATATGGACGGCAGCGAAGGCTCGCGTGTGCAAGCAACACGCGCTTTTTTGCGCAATCTCGAAAATCTGCCCGATTTCCCTGTTGTGTCGGTGCTGTTATGGGATGAGCGGCTGTCCACGGCGGCCGTCGAGCGCACTTTGCTGGAAGCCGATACTAGTCGCGTCAAACGGGCAGAAGTCATCGATAAAATGGCTGCTGCCTTCATTCTGCAAGGGGCGATAGACGCGCATTACGGCGTGTAAGGTTTCAAAAAACCGCCCTATCTGCTATAATCTTGGCAAGAATAAAAAGAGAGGTCGTGCCGCATGGCATTATTGGCCCGTCGATTTGTCGCTTTACTCTGCCTTGTAACACTCGCCGCCTGTGGCGGTGGCGGTGGCGGTCGACAACCATCTCCCATGTCATCCACCACAACACTTTTCGAGCCCGATAGGACAATGCGGCAGAAAAAACCGGACTTAATGCGACCCGACCGGCAAAAATCAATGACAAACACCGGCCTGCAGGGCACTCCTTCTACCGAAAAAGCTGCAAAAACCGCTTTGGCAAAATTGCGCGAAAGCGGCGGCATATTATTCGAACTCAATAACCGTCAAACCGACCGACAGACCTTTTGCTATTTCGACATTTTTTTAGGGCAGGTTTGCCCTACGCTGAGTGATGCAATTTCCACCCTGTCTGAAGATACACCGTCCATTGCGACCACCGATACCAAAGCTGCCGATGCATGGAAGCAGGGCTGGACCGGCAAAGGTGTCAAAGTTGCCATTGTGGACGATTATCGAGCCAAAAGCCGGTCGGTGGCGCATGGCGTATCAACGCGCGGTGTTGTGGCACAAATCGCGCCGGAAGCGACCTTCGTGGCGATACAACTCGACCTGCCCAACAGTCGGGA
Organism: Alphaproteobacteria bacterium; assembly: GCA_949498175.1. Taxonomy (GTDB): domain Bacteria; phylum Pseudomonadota; class Alphaproteobacteria; order RS24; family RS24; genus UBA8337. The sequence continues at coordinate 3,283 of CATDDF010000085.1, forward strand.
TGATTTGCTGGTCAAGGCGTATAGCGATGCTGAAAGAAATGGCGCGCATATCGTCAATAGCAGTTTTAGTATTAATCCGTTAAAAAATGGCGACATAATCACACGCGAAAGAGTGAGACGCGAAGTGGAGCGCGAACTTGCCACAGCCTCGTTTCAAAAAGCCATGCTGCCTGCTGCCAGCCCTGCATCATTCAACGCCAATATGCTTTTCATCTATTCGGCGGGCAATCACGCAGAGAAATGTTTTCTTCCCGGCGCCACTCCCTCTGACTTTTTCCATTTCGACAAATCCCTGAGCGGGTGCAGCATTGAAGGCAAAGCTCTGTTGAAACTCCGTGAGACAGAAAAAGATGCCGGCGATCGCGCCATATTTGTAGGAGCATTGGACGACAACACAACCACATTAGCTCGCTACTCGCTATCGGCAGGTGCCTTGAAAAATGACTTCATCGTCGCGCATGACGACATTTACCGCGCGCATGACGGTCGCGGTACGTCTTTCGCTGCGCCGCGTGTTGCCGGTGCGGCCGCTTTGGTGCGGCATAAATTTCCCAGCTTGAACGGCCCAAATCTCAAGCAAGTCATGTTAAGAAGCGCCGATGATTTGGGCGAAAAAGGGCCGGACGAAATTTACGGCCACGGCAAGTTGAACGTTTTGAGCGCCCTCTCACCCATCGATGGGCTAACGAAATGACCCGCCTTCTACTTTTGCTTTTCATGCTTGTGCCGCTTTCAGCGCGTGCCGAAACACTCTCATGGCTGAACAAAATCGATTATCTTTTGCTGGAAGATAGCCATCAGACCTCGCGCGTTTGGAGCGGTCATTTTAAGGCGCTTAACGGCGATGATTATAATATGGCGCATTTTTACGCGCCTCAGAAACCGCAATTCAATCTGCGCACGGCCTTTACTCTGTCTGAGACAAGCCGATTGCGCCTCGCCCTCCCCTGCATTATGACCACGGCTATCGCGCCACACTTTATGAGGCCGAACCCTATCTCGGCTTCGGCTTTGTCGCGCAATGGGCCGCTTCAAAAAATCTGGTGCTCGGTTTTCATTTGCATGATGGACTTCAGCTTGGCGGCGGGATTGACGAACGGCCCTGCCATGACGGTTTCAGGAGGGCCTTTCACTGCGGCAGCGGATTGCCGTGGACAGATGCCGCGCCAATATTGAAAAACCAAGAAATTGAGGCGAGCGGAAAAATTAATCTCAACTGGCGGTTTTGACTTGCCCCGACTCGCGCCCCTCTGTATATACTCGGACTTTAATGACAGCGACGGAAATCAAGGGCGGCTTCGCCCACCGCGACCTACTGGGGATCGACGGGCTGTCTGTTTCCGAAATTACCTATCTGCTTGATCTGTCGGACAGCTATGTCGAGCAAAATCGGCAGATTGACAAAAAGACTTCTGTGCTGCGTGGACGCACGCAAATCAATCTGTTTTTCGAAAGCTCAACGCGCACGCAAAGCTCATTTGAACTGGCCGGTAAACGCCTCGGCGCTGATGTAATGAATATGGCGGTCAAAACCTCTGCCGTAAATAAGGGCGAGACGCTGCTTGATACGGCGGTGACGCTAAACGCCATGAACCCTGACCTCTTGGTGGTGCGTCACGGCGATAGCGGCGCGGTCGAATTGCTGGCGCAGAAAATGTCCTGCGCGGTTTTGAACGCCGGTGACGGGGCACATGAGCACCCGACACAAGCGCTGCTTGATGCGCTAAGCATTCGCCGTCGCCTCGGCAAACTGCAGGGGCTGCGCGTCGCCATCTGCGGCGATATTGCCCATAGCCGCGTGGCGCGCTCCAATTTGCTGCTGCTCAACGCAATGGGTGCGCAAGTGCGCCTCATCGGCCCGCAAACCCTGCTGCCGGTCGGCGCTGAACAGCTTGGCGCGCATGTGTTTACCGATATGAAAGCCGGGCTGGAAGGCTGTGACATTGTCATGATGCTGCGCATTCAAAATGAACGCATGGAAGGTGCGCTAATTCCATCCGTGCGCGAATATTATCGCCTTTACGGCCTCGACCGTGAAAAGCTGGCCTATGCCAAACCGGACGCGCTGGTCATGCATCCCGGCCCGATGAATCGCGGTGTCGAGATTGACAGCGCCGTGGCCGATGACCCCGAGCGCAGCCTTATTCGCGACCAAGTGGAAATGGGCGTTGCCGTGCGTATGGCAGTGCTGGAA
>CATDDF010000086.1 GCA_949498175.1 Alphaproteobacteria bacterium
CCGATCGTTATGGCCGTCCGGCTGACGGCATGGATGCCGTCCAAATTGAAATCAATCGCGCCATTTATATGGATGAAAATAATTACGCCAAACATGCCGGTTTCGAGCGCCTGCAAAATGAGTTGACCGAACTGATTGTCGCTTTCGCCGCGCAATTACCCGATTGGCTGGCCACCTCGCTGCCCGACCCGACCCGCTCTGCGGCTGAATAAGTTTACGGCCGATTCATGACCGACACGCCGACCCCGAAAGAGCTTTTATCTTTCGCCCATCAGCTGGCCGATGCGGCCGCGCGCGTCAGTCTGCCCTTGTTTCGCAATGTGCCTAAAATCGACAATAAAATCACGCGCGGCTTTGACCCGGTGACCGAAGCCGACCGCAATGCCGAAGCCGCCATACGCGGGCTGATTGAAACCCATTACCCCACACATGGCATTTGCGGCGAAGAATTCGGCGTCAAAAAAGGCGAAAAATGGCAATGGGTGCTCGACCCGATTGACGGCACACGCGCTTTTATTTCCGGCATACCGACATGGGGCACTTTGATTGCCCTAAATGACGGCAAAACCGTGTCGCTTGGCATCATGGACCAACCCTTTACCGGCGAGCGCTATTTCGCCACCGCCGGAAACGGTGCGTTTTTGCGCCATGACGGACGCGACACAAAACTCACCTGCCGCGCTTGCGACGCTTTGGACAAGGCCATATTGGCCACCACCTCGCCGACACAATTTGTCGGCACGGCGCAAGAAGCGGTTTGGGACAATTTGAGCAGCACTGTGCAACTGACGCGCTATGGCGGCGATTGTTATAATTATGCCCTCTTGGCAGGCGGTCATATTGATTTGGTGGTCGAACAAGTCTTACAGCCTTATGACATTCAAGCCCTGATCCCGATCGTCGAAGAAGCGGGGGGCATTATTACCGATTGGCAGGGCGGCAATGTTATGCAAGGCGGGCAAGTGATTGCTGCCGGCGACAAAGCCGCGCATCAAGCGGCAATGGATATTCTGAACGGCTAACCGAGCCGGTCAAAAAAAGCCGCCACATCGGCGATAAATTCGTCGCGTACCGCGTCTTTTTCCATCATCAATTCATGCATGCCATCAGCGTAAAATTTACCGCTGCCATTTTGCACATGCGTCAGCACATGCGCATGCGCCTTATTATCAACAAGCTTTTCTTGCCCGGCCGTGCCGATGAAAAGCGGCGTTGCTATCGATTGCAAAAAAGCCGTTTGACGACTTTCGGCCATGGCCTTATCGGCGGTCACGAACCAACCGAGACTGGCACCATTGACCTGCAATTGCGGGGCGCTGACATAAAGTGTGGCGGTGCGGCGAAAACGGTCAAAATCATTGGTCACATCATTGGTTTCGGCATTGCCCGGGCGCACCGCCTGGCCTTGCAGCGGGTTCCAACTGTCGGCCTTGCCGAGCAGGCGGTAAATCGTCGCCACGGTTTTGGCAATCGCCATCAGCAATGGCGGCAATGGCAGCGCATGCATGGGCGCGCATTGCGCCAAACCGCGCAACCAGTCAGGGTGGGCTTGCACGGCGCGCAGCGAAATTTGTCCGCCCATAGAATGCGCGAGGCCGAAATGCGGCTTTGGCAAAGGCGCGACCAGCTTTTCCCAGCGATCTTCCAGATCGCTCAGATTTTGGTCAAAATCCTGCAAATGCAGCCGCGTCGGCTCGCGGCCATCGCCATCTGAAAGACCGTGGCCGCGCCATTCGGGCATCACCACCACATAGCCGCGCCTAGTAAAATCTCCAATGGTTTCGAAATATTTTTCGATAAATTCAGAATAGCCGGTCATCAAAACCAGCGTGCCGCGCACCTCGCCCTCGGCCGGAAACACCGCGCCGCGCAACATTTTGCCGTCGCGCATTTTATGCGTGCCGGCATCGGCGCCTTGCGGTATCGGATTGCCGTCAATTTCCACCAAGCGCGCGGGCGCGTCCCAATTCATATTGAAATCCATAAACCGCCTCCCACGGATATTGCTGCCTCAATGTGCGAAATCATGCGCCGCTTGGCAAGCCGATGATTGCAAAAATGGCCATTATCTGCCACTGTTTCGGCTGTCGTTCGGGGGTTCACATGCAGCATAAAAATACGTCCTTTTGGTCTTCCAATCTCGGCTTTATTCTGGCCTGTGTCGGGGCTGCGGTCGGGCTGGGCAATATTTGGAAATTTCCCTATATGGCGGGCACGCAAGGCGGCGGCGCCTTTGTTTTCATTTACCTCATCACGATTTTTGCCATTGCTATTCCGGTGGCGGCGGCGGAATTGCTGGTCGGGCGCAAAGGGCGCTCTGACGCCGTATCAAGCGTGCGCGACATTGCCGTTGAAAATAAACGCCCCGCCGCAATGGGCGTGATTGGCGGCATTGGCGTGTTCGGCTCATTTGTCTTGCTGACCTTTTATGCCGTGATTGCCGGTTGGGTATCATCCTATATTTGGCGCGCCGTGAGCGGGCAAATTGGCGGGCTGACGGCTGATGGTGCGGCTGCCATGTTCGGCAATCTTCTGGCCTCGCCCAATGAAATGATTGCCCATCAATTGGCTTTCTTGATGTTTTTGGGCTTGATTCTTATCCGCCAACTTTCCGCCGGATTGGAGCGTGCCAATCTCATCCTCATGCCGGCTTTGGTCGTCATGCTGGTTCTCATCGCTCTTTACGGCGCGATTGCCGGCGATATCAGCGCATCGCTGGCCTATCTATTCACCCCGGATTTTTCAAAAATCACCCCGGACGTCATTCAATCTGCCGTCGGGCAAGGCTTTTTCTCGGTTGGTGTCGGGGCCGCCATGCTCATCACCTATGGCGCTTATCTCGACAAATCGATCAATATCGGGCAAGCCGCCATCACCATTGCGCTGGCCGATACGGCGATTGCCATTCTCGCCGGCATCGGCATTTTCGCCATTGTCTTCGGCCAATCACTCGACCCGTCGGCCGGGCCGGGCCTGATTTTCACCACCTTGCCGCTGGCTTTCGGGCAATTGCCGTTTGGCGGTCTGATTGCATTGATATTTTTCGTGCTGGTTTACTTCGCCGCCCTGACCTCCGGTCTGTCATTGGCTGAAGTCATGTTCCGCTGGGCCGAGAACCGCTTTGGGTGGAGCCGGAAGCGTGCCATTTATGTTATGCTCGGCACTGTATTTTTGGTCGGCTTGAGCACGGTTTTTTCCTTCAATATTTGGGCCGATATCAAAATTGCCGGACGCACTCTTTTTGACATGAAGGATTATTTGGTGACCGCCTATATTATGCCGTTGGGCGGCTTGGGCGTTATTTTGTTCGCGGCCTGGGTAATGCCCGTCAACGCTATGAAAAAAGCCTTCGGTCATGATGGCGCATTGTTTACCGCTTGGCTGTTTGCCGGACGCTATCTCTCGCCGCTCGGTATTTTGTGGATTTTCTGGGCCGGACTGTAAGTCGGGTTAGGAAAAACTTTTTCAGTTTCAAGACTTTGAAAGCGGATTTTTTCTTCCCATTTCGGGTATGAGGGCGGCAATCGTGCCGTTTTCAAACCCTGTTTTGGTGCCTTAAAGGGCCAAGACAATTTCTTGCTTCTTGAGAAGGAGATGAAAATGAACCGTTTTGATTTGACCCCACTTTACCGCTCAACCATCGGTTTTGACCGTTTGGCCAGCCTTTTCGACGCCGTGCAGTCGGCAGAAAAAAGCTCGGCATTTCCCCCCTATAATGTCGCGCGCATTGATGAGCATAATTATCGCTTAACAATGGCCGTGGCCGGTTTTGGCGAAGATGAGCTGGATATTGAGCAGCGCGGCGGCACACTGACCGTGCGCGGCAAGCGCCAAGCCGCTTCCGCCGATGATGAGAACGGCAATTATCTGTATCAAGGCATTGCGGCGCGCAATTTCGAGCGTCGTTTCCAACTGGCCGAACAAGTGCGGGTCACCGGCGCGCATCTCGATAAAGGCTTGCTGCATATCGCCTTTGAGCGCGAAATCCCCGAGGCTGAGAAGCCCCGTAAGATTGATATTGCCAAGACATTGGCTGCTTAGACCTTTCGTCTAAAGCCCATGTCTGACGCCCGGCTTGCGTTGATGAGGTCCGCTCCTCCCCCTCATCAGGCCGGGCGTTTTGCTTTTTTGATCATATGGTCTATTTTCATGGTCAATCTGGTAGGATTTCATGGCAAGCATCAGAGCGAAAATTTACAGTCGATTGCTGCGCCGCACTTTGCGAAGCGGTCTTTTACCGGAAGGCATTGAAGGCCTTGAAATGGCGCGCGGGGGCGAAACTCGGGGCGGCGCACTAAGCCTGATTATGGGTAAGGCCAAGCCCGGCGCCGCTTTTAAGATCGGTACGATGGATGCCGAATGGGTCGGCGATGAAAAGGCGGCGCGCAGTTTGCTTTATTTGCATGGCGGCGGCTATGTGTTGGGCAGCATTGATACGCACCGCTCCATGGTTACGAGATTGTGTAACTTTGCCGGTTTTCGGGGCCTGATTGTCGATTATCGATTGGCCCCTGAGCACCCCTATCCCAGCGCCATTGAAGACGCCGAAGCGGCCTATGATTATTTGCTTGCAAATGGCGTGACGCCGGAAACCATGCTGCTCGCAGGTGACAGCGCCGGCGGCGGATTGAGCCTCGCTTTGATGCAAAAACTGCGCGAACACGGCAAGGCGCAGCCGAAAGCGGTCGCGCTTCTCTCACCTTGGACCGATTTGACCATTTCCGGTCAATCGCACAAAGAACGCGCCGAACGCGATCCGATGATTGATATTGAAAGAATGCCGCAAGCAATTGATTGGTATTGCCCCAATCAGGACAAGAAAAACCCGCTCATCTCGCCTGTTCTGGCAGATTTGGCCGGTTTTCCGCCGATGTTTGTGCAAGTCGGGACGGAAGAAGTGCTGTTTGACGATAGCACCAGACTGGTGGAAAACGCCAAAAAAGCCAGTGTCGATGCCGAATTGCAGATTTGGCAAGATATGCCGCATGTGCATCAGATTGCCCACAGATTTGTGCCTGAAGCAAAAGCGGCCTTGCGTGATATTGCCGGTTTTTTCAACCGCAAAGGGGTTTAAAGCCGCCAAAGCGACATGCGACCATGCGGCGCGGCAGGAAAACCCCAGTTTCTGCCTTTTTATAGGGCTTGAGACCGATATTTAGGTCAATAACATTGACCAATTTACTTGAATTCAAACCCCGCTTGCGCCTATATTATCGGCGCATTGGCGACTGGCGACCGACGGGTGCGAAACCGCTAAAAGTCTCGAAAACGGGACGATTTAAACAAATTGGTGCGTGACCAAACGGATGAAAATCCGTTTGGGGAAACTGCGCCAAAAAATGGATGGAAAGGCAGCATGAGCAAGCAGCCGAAAAATAAATCGGGAAAAATCCGCAACGGCTTGCCGCCGCGGCAGGGTCTTTATGACCCGGCCAATGAGCATGATGCGTGCGGGCTCGGTTTTGTTGCCAATATCAAAAACGTCAAAAGCCATGATATTGTGCGCGACGGGCTGACCATTTTGGAAAATCTTGAACACCGCGGCGCCGTTGGGGCCGACCCGAAAGCCGGTGACGGGGTTGGCATGCTCATTCAAATGCCGGATGGCTTTTTCCGCAAAGTCACTGCCGAACTGTCTATCGCGCTGCCCGAAGAAGGCGCTTACGGTGTCGGCATGTTGTTTCTACCGCCCGATGATGCGGCGCGTGCTGCCATTGAGAAAATCATTGCCGATAAAATCGCCGAAGAGGGCCATGACCTTTTGGGGTGGCGCGATGTGCCGGTCGATAATTCCGATCTCGGCTATTCGATTGTGCCGACCGAGCCGGTCATCAAGCAGGTGTTTATTGCCAATGGAAAAGGCGGCGATCAGCAAGGTTTCGAGCGCGATTTATTTGTCATTCGCCGCTTGATTGAACTGGCGGTCAAAGCCGAAAACCTGGCAGAAGCGAAAGACTTTTTCTATATCCCGTCAATGTCATCTTACACCGTGCTCTATAAGGGCTTGCTGCTGTCAAGCCAGCTTGGGCCTTATTATGATGATTTGCGCGACCCTGACACAGTGTCGGCCATGGCACTGGTACACCAACGCTTCTCGACCAATACGTTCCCGACCTGGTCGCTTTCCCAGCCTTTCCGCATGATTTGCCATAATGGTGAAATTAATACGGTACGCGGCAATGTGAATTGGATGGCAGCGCGCCATGAAACCTTAGCCTCCGACTTATTGGGCGACGATCTTGAAAAATTATGGCCACTGATTGAAGAAGGCCAATCGGATACGGCGTGTTTTGACAATGCGTTGGAGCTTCTTGTCATGGGCGGCTATTCACCGGCTCATGCCATGATGATGCTGATACCCGAAGCCTGGGCCGGCAATCCGCTGATGGATGAGCAGCGTCGGGCTTTTTACGAATATAATGCCGCTTTGATGGAACCGTGGGACGGTCCGGCCGCCGTCGCCTTTACCAATGGCCGTCAAATCGGCGCGACGCTCGACCGCAACGGCCTGCGTCCGGCGCGCTATTATGTGACCTCTGACGACCGCGTCGTCATGGCCTCGGAAATGGGCGTGCTGCCGGCGGCAGAAGAAAAAATCATTGAAAAATGGCGTTTGCAGCCCGGAAAAATGCTGCTCATTGATCTCGAAGAGGGCCGCATTATCTCCGATGACGAGCTCAAGGCGGAACTATCTGCCTCACATCCTTATGGCGAATGGCTGGCGCGCGGCCAGATTAAATTGGAAGAATTGCCGGTAGCGACGGGCGACGCCCATATACAAGATAATTTGCCGCTTTTGACCCAGCAACAGGCTTTCGGCTACAGCCAAGAAGATTTGAAATTCCTTATTGCGCCCATGTTGGAAAAAGGCGAAGAAGGCACCGGCTCTATGGGCACGGATACGCCGCCATCGGCTTTGTCGGATAAGTCAAAGCCGCTTTATACTTATTTCAAACAGCTTTTCGCGCAAGTGACCAACCCGCCGATTGACCCGATTCGCGAAGAATTGGTCATGTCGCTGGTTTCGTTCATCGGCCCGCGCCCCAATTTGCTCGATTTGGAAGGCAGTTCAGCCATTAAACGTTTGGAAGTGGCCCAACCCATTCTCTCCAATGATGATTTGGAAAAAATCCGCAGCATTTCCGATATGGAAGACGGAGCGTTCCGTGCGCTGACATTGGACATGACATGGGATGCGCAAAGCGGCACGAGCGGCCTGAAAACCCGCCTTGATGCATTATGCGCCGAGGCCGAGAAAGCCATTGCCGACAGCCATGAGAATATCATCATTCTGTCGGACCGCGCCATGAGCGCCACGCGCATCGCCATCCCCGCGCTTTTGGCAACCTCTGCCGTGCACCACCATCTTATCCGCAAAGGCTTGCGCACCTCGGCCGGTCTGGTGGTTGAAACCGGAGAAGCACGCGAAATTCACCATTTCTGTGCTTTGGCCGGTTATGGTGCTGAAGCGATTAACCCCTATCTCGCCTTTGATACGGTTGACCAGTTGCGCGACAAGCTGCAATTGCAGTTGAGCCGTGAAGAAGGCCACGCCCAATTTGTCAAAGCCGCCGGTAAAGGCATGCGCAAAGTCATGTCGAAAATGGGTATTTCAACTTATCAATCCTATTGCGGGGCGCAGATTTTCGATGCGGTCGGTTTGGCGCAAGATTTTGTCGATCATTATTTCACCGGCACATCCACCACCATTGAAGGCATCGGCCTTGATGAAGTGGCCGAAGAAACGCTGATGCGCCATAAGGGCGCTTTCGGCGAAGATGCTGTGCTGAAAGACGCGCTTGATGTCGGCGGCGAATATGCAGTGCGCGTGCGCGGTGAAGATCATGTATGGAATGCCGGCACGGTCGGCGCGCTGCAACATGCCGTGCGCGGCAATAGTCGCGACCAATATCGTGACTATGCCCGTCAGGTAAATGAGCAAGATGAGCATTTACTGACCCTGCGTGGCCTGTTCAAAATTCGCAAAGCCGATGAAAGCGGCCGCAAGCCGGTCGCGCTTGACGATGTCGAGCCGGTTGAAGAGATTGTCAAACGTTTCGCCACCGGTGCCATGTCGCTGGGCTCCATCAGCCCTGAGGCGCATGAGACGCTGGCCGTGGCCATGAACCGCTTGGGCGGCAAGTCCAATACCGGTGAAGGCGGCGAGGAAACCCACCGCTTCACGCCGGAAGATAATGGCGACAGTAAACGCTCGGCCATTAAACAAGTGGCCTCCGGTCGCTTTGGCGTGACGACGGAATATCTCGCCAATTCGGACATGATTCAGATTAAAATGGCGCAAGGGGCCAAGCCCGGTGAGGGCGGCCAATTGCCCGGTCATAAGGTTGACCGCCGCATTGCTGCCGTGCGCCATTCAACGCCGGGGGTCGGTCTTATTTCACCGCCGCCGCACCATGATATTTATTCCATCGAGGATTTGGCGCAGCTGATTTACGATTTGAAAAACGCCAATCCGCGCGCCGATATTTCGGTCAAGCTGGTATCGGAAGTCGGTGTCGGCACGGTCGCGGCAGGCGTCTCCAAAGCGCGCGCCGACCATGTCACTATTTCAGGCTTTGAAGGCGGCACGGGTGCCAGCCCGCTGACCTCCATCAAACATGCCGGTTCCCCATGGGAAATCGGCCTGGCCGAAACCCATCAGACTTTGGTGCTGAATGATTTGCGCACGCGTATTGCCGTGCAGGTCGATGGCGGCTTGCGTACCGGACGCGACGTCATTGTCGGTGCGCTTTTGGGGGCGGATGAGTTCGGTTTCTCAACCGCGCCATTGATTGCGGCCGGTTGCATTATGATGCGCAAATGTCATTTGAACACGTGCCCGGTCGGCATTGCGACGCAAAATGAGACGCTGCGCAAGCGCTTCACCGGCACGCCCGAGCATGTGATTAATTATTTCTTCTTCATTGCTGAAGAAGTGCGCGAAATGCTGGCCGAAATGGGTTTCACCTCATTGAACGAAATTATCGGGCAGACCGATTTGCTGGATACGCGTGATGCGGTCGACCATTGGAAAGCGCAAGGCTTGGATTTCACCCGCCTGTTCACCAAAATCGAAGCGGATAAGGAAGTCTATCACTCGCAAAGCCAAGAGCATCCGATTGACGATATTCTTGACCGCAAGCTGATTGCCGAAGCCATGCCCGCTTTGGAAAACAAAACACCGGTGCAGATAGAAACCGCGATCAGCAATATTGACCGCTCGGCCGGCACCATGCTGTCGGGCGAGTTGGCGCTACGCTATGGCCATGCCGGTTTGGCGGATGATACCATCTCGGTGAAATTGCGCGGCACGGCGGGACAAAGCTTCGGCACGTTTTTGGCACGCGGCATTTCTTTCGAATTGGAAGGTGAAGCCAATGACTATGTCGGCAAAGGCTTGTCAGGCGGGCGCATTGCCATTTACCCGCCGAAAGAAAGCGCCATTGTGCCGGAGGAAAGCATTATTGTCGGCAATACGGTGCTCTATGGCGCGATTGACGGCGAGTGCTATTTCCGCGGTGTCGCCGGTGAGCGTTTCGCCGTGCGTAACTCGGGCGCCATTGCCGTTGTCGAAGGCGCAGGTGACCATGCTTGCGAATATATGACCGGCGGTTGTGTCGTCGTGCTCGGAAGAACCGGCCGCAATTTTGCCGCCGGCATGTCGGGCGGTATTGCCTATGTGCTGGATGATGATGGCAGCTTTGAAAGCCGTTGCAATATGGCGATGGTCGATTTGGAGCCGGTGACCGGCAATGCCGATGCGGCATTGGACGGTTTGAAAGGCGATATGCGCAAAGATGATGCGGCGCGCCTGAAGCGTCTTTTGGAAAACCATGCGCGCTACACCAATTCCAAACGCGCCCAAGATATTTTGGCCGATTGGGATACTTATTTGCCGAAATTCTTGAAAGTCATGCCGACAGAATTCCGTCGCGCCCTCAACGAACTGGCTGATGCAGACACTGCCGAACAGCCTGTAGCAGGAGAGTAAAATGGGAAAACCGACCGGATTTCTTGAACTGGATCGCCAAGACCGCACTTATCTGCCCAAAGAAGAGCGGGTGCAGAACTTTCGCGAGTTCATTGTCCCGATGGACGAGCCGGATTTGAAAGCACAGGCCTCGCGCTGCATGGATTGTGGCGTGCCCTATTGCCATAATGGCTGTCCGGTCAATAACCAAATCCCCGATTGGAACGACCTTGTCTATATGGGCGATTGGCAAGCGGCGCTGACCAATTTGCACTCGACCAATAATTTTCCGGAATTTACCGGCCGCATTTGTCCGGCCCCGTGCGAGGCTTCTTGCACGCTGAATATTGACGACAATCCCGTGACCATCAAATCGGTAGAATGCGCGATTGTCGATAAGGGCTGGGAAGAAGGCTGGATTGTCCCGCAAGTGCCGAGCCATAAAACCGGCAAAAGCATCGGCATTATCGGTGCCGGTCCGGCCGGCATGGCAGCGGCGCAGCAATTGGCGCGCGCCGGTCATGATGTGCATATTTATGAAAAACACGCCAAAGCCGGTGGCCTTTTGCGCTATGGCATTCCCGATTTTAAAATGGAAAAACACGGCATTGACCGCCGCGTCGCGCAAATGCAAGCCGAAGGCGTCACTTTCCATTACGACACACATGTCGGCGTCACCGTCACGGCGGCGGAATTGGAAGCCAAACATGATGCGCTGATTTTGTCGGGCGGCTCTGAAGTGCCGCGCGATTTGCCGGTGCCGGGCCGCGAGCTGGACGGCGTGCATTACGCCATGGATTTCCTGCCGCAACAAAACCGCCGCGTCGGGCAAGAGCCGATTGGCGAGATGGAACCGATATTGGCCGAAGACAAGCATGTCATCGTTATCGGTGGCGGCGATACCGGCTCGGATTGTATCGGCACCAGCTTCCGTCAGGGTGCGCTGTCGGTCACGCAATTGGAAATCATGCCGATGCCGCCGGAAAAAGAAAACAAAGGCCTGACCTGGCCCGATTGGCCGCTGAAAATGCGCACCTCGACCAGCCAAGAAGAAGGCGCGATACGCGACTTCTCCGTCATGACGACAGAAGTGGTCGGCGAAGACGGCAAAGTGACAGCCATTAAATGCACCAAAGTCGATGAAAATATGGCGCCGATTGCCGGTTCCGAATTTGAATTGCAGGCCGACCTCGTGCTTTTGGCGATGGGCTTTATCCACCCCGTGCATGACGGCTTGGTGGAAGAATTGGCGCTGGAAAAAGACGGGCGCGGCAATGTCGCGGCCGATACGGCGACCTATGAAAGCAGCCGCGAAAAAGTGTTTGCTTGCGGTGATATGCGCCGCGGTCAGTCCCTCGTTGTCTGGGCCATTCGCGAAGGGCGGCAATGTGCCCGTGAAGTTGATTTCTTCCTGATGGGTGAGACTGTATTGCCGCGATAAAAGCCGACTTCGCCCCGCAAATGCGGGGCTTCGCTGGCGCAAGGCGCACTAAATCTCGCTTCGCTCAATAAGTGCTTATAGCGCGCTGCGGCCAATCGCTGGTCGTCTGGGCCATTCGCGGAGGACGGCAATGCGCCCGTGAAGTTGACTTCTTCCTGATGGGTACAACGACCCTGCCCCGATAAGCATGAGTGGGCGCAGTGAGCGAAGTCGACTAGAACAATTTAACTACTCAACCGCAGCAAATCATCCAACACCCGCTCGACATGCTTCACCGAATTGCAGGTTTGTTTATGGGTGCAATAGGCGCCGAGTTTTTTCATTTCGCTGTCGCCCGTATCCCATACGGTTTCGGGTTCAGGATTTAAGAAAATCACCCGACCGGCACGCTCGTAAAATTCTTTCAGCACGAGATGGCCGGGATCGCCATAATTGGAGCGCGCATCGCCCAGCACCATCAACGTGGTCTTCTTGTCCACCGCGTCCAACGTCGCTTCGGCCAAATCCATCATCGACATGCCGTAATCGGTCGAGCCGCCACCATATTGGCGAAGCGCATTTTCCATCGCCTCCTCCAAATCGCCCTCTTGCAGCACATCGGTAATTTCGCCGGCGCGATTGGAAAATACGAAGCTGCGCGTCTTCGGCATTACCTCATCAAGGCTGTAAAGAAACATCAGGAAGAAGCGCGACACGGCGGCCACTGAGCCCGACACATCGCACAGCACAATCAGCTTGGGGCGCTCGACCTTGACGCGCCGCCAAGCGAGATTGAACAGCTTGCCGTCATAAGCGACATTGGCGCGCATGGTGCGGCGAATATCCAACACGCCGCGCTGCGCTTTTTTGCGCCGCCGCGAATGGCGCGAAGCCAGCCGCTTGGCCAGCTTGCGAATAAGCTCGCGCATAATCTTCATATCCGATTTATCGAGATTGGACAGGCGAATGCGCGACAGCGCATCTTCGCGCAACAGCCGACCGGCATTTTTGGTGCGCATGGCGATTTGCCGCTCGACAAAATCTTGCACCGCGTCAAACAGGCGGGCGCGGCCTTCGCGCAATTTATCGGCTTTTTCCGTTTCGCCGCCTTCATTCATTTGCCTTATGCGCGCTTCCAATTCGGCCAGCCCCATGGCCTCCATAATGCGACGCGAAAACATGCCTTGCTGTGTAAATAATTTGGCATTGGCGAGACCGGCCTCGGTCGCCGCTTGCTGCATTGCCGCTTGCATGGCTGCCGTATCATTATTTTCCAGCATATCGGTCAGGCTTTGTGGCGCGCCGCCTTCTGGGCTGTCGCTAGTATCGCCACCATTTTGAGCCCCCTCTTGCGGTTGCCCCTCGCCGGAATTTTGCTCCGCCGACTTATCATCGCTCTCGCCCTCTTCTTGAGCCGCCGCCATTGGCGGCGGGGTTTCTTCGGGCAGACGGAAATAGCTTTCAAAGGCTTCGTCAAAAGCCAGCTTTTCCGTTTCGGTTTTGGCCAAGGTTTGGCCCAGCGCATGTTTCAAAATTTGCCGATCGTCAAAACCGATTGTGTCGAAAATTTCCGCCGCATCAAGCGTTTCGGCCGGTGACACACGAATATCGGCAGCGCGTAAAATTCTGACGAAATCGGCAATCATCGCCGCACCTATTCGGCTGCCGCCTCGGGAGATTGGCTCTCGCGCATCAGGCGGGGCAAGTCGCTTTCGACATTTTCAATATCGGATTTGAACTTGAGCAGCACATTGAGCGTGTTTTTGACAAAATCGGCTTCCAGCACATTCATGTTCAGCAACACAACCGTGCGCGCCCAATCAATGGTCTCGCTGACCGCCGGCGGCTTTTTCAAATCCATATCGCGCACCGCTTGCACGAAATTCACCACATTGGCGCGCAAGCCGTCATCAAGCTCGGGCACACGCGCTTGCAATATCGTGTTTTCGCGCTCGGCATCGGGAAACGGAATATAAAGATGCAAACAACGCCGCTTCAGCGCATCGCCAATCTCGCGTGTATTATTGGATGTCAAAAAGACAAGCGGCGGCTTTTTGGCCTTTACCGTGCCCAATTCAGGAATGGAGATTTGATAATCGGACAGGATTTCCAGCAAAAACGCCTCAAACTCATCATCGGATTTATCAATCTCATCGATCAACAGCACAATGCCGTCATCGGCGCGCAAGGCTTCCAGCAAAGGCCGCGTTTGCAAAAACTGCTCGGAGAAAAACACATCTTCAAAACCGCCAAGGCGGGTCATCGACTCGTCGAGTGTCTTGGCCCCTTGCATCACATCGCCGAGTTTTTCCTTCAACACCTGCGTATAGAGAAGCTGTTTGCCGTACTGCCACTCATAGAGCGCTTTGCCTTCGTCAAGGCCTTCATAGCATTGCAGCCGTATCATATTAAGGCCGAGATATTCCGCAGTTGCTTTCGCCAGTTCGGTTTTACCAACGCCCGGCGGGCCTTCCACCAAAAGCGGTTTTTCCAGCTTTTGCGCCAGATAAAGCGCGGTGGCAATCTGTTCATCGCTGACATAGCCGAGCTTTTCATAGCCTGCCATCAAGGCTTCAATCGCGCCGCGCGCTGTTTTCTGCTTACTCATCAATTTGCCTCTTTGCGATTTATGTAACACAAAAACCCGTCAAAGCGAGTTTTATCGCGCCAACAGCTCCAACAGGCCGGGCGTGGCGAAGCCGTCTGCCGCCAGCCCACGGTCTTTCTGATAATCGCGCACGGCAGCAATGGTTTGTCGTCCCAGCACGCCATCAATATCGCCCGTATCATATCCGGCCTTGCGCAAACGCCGCTGCAATTCGGCAATTTCTTCAGGCAGAAGCGGCCGGTCGGCATTTGGCCAATCTTGCGCAAACGGCGCCGCACCGAAAAAACGCCGGCTCAAATGGCCGACCGCCAGCGCATAGGCCGGAGCCGTATTATAGCGCAGTAGCACCCGAAAATTTTTGGTCAGCATGAACACCGGTCCGCGCAATCCGGCCGGGGCGAAAATCGATACCTCGCCCAAATCATCGTCAATATCGCGGCCTATGGCGGTCACGCCCTTTTCGCGCCAATAGGCCGGAGTTTTAGTGTTTTTGATGCGCGCCTCGGCAAAGTTGAAATTGCTCGGCACGCTGACCTCAAAACCCCAAGCCAGCCCTTTTTGCCAGCCCATGCGCTTTAAATAATAAGCGCTCGAGGCCAGCGCATCGCGCGGTTCTGTCCAGATATTTTTAATGCCGTCGCCGGTGCCGTCAGCCGCATAATCGGCATAAGTGGTCGGGATAAATTGCGTATGCCCCATGGCACCGGCCCAACTGCCTTTGAAATCGGCCAGCGCGACATCACCCGATTGCAAAATGCGCAGCGCATAGAGCAATTGCTGACGCCCGAAATCGGCGCGCTTGCCCTGATAACCCAAAGTGGCGAGCGAACGCAGAACGGAAAAACTGCCCTTATTGCCACCATAATTGGTTTCCACCCCCCAAATGGCGATGAGAATACCGCGCGGCACACCATATTTTTCTTCCAAGCCGTCAAGAAACGCCTCGCGGGCTTGCAATTCCTTTCGCCCCAAACGCAGCCGCTCATGGGTCACCATATGGGTCAAATAAGCCCATATGGGTTTCACATATTCGGGCTGGCGCGCCGCCAAACGCTGCACTTCAGGGTCTGGGGTCAAATTATCCAACGCCTGTAAATGTTTGCGGGCAATTCCGTCTTTTTTTGCTTCTTGCTTTATCTCCTTGATAAAGGCCTTAAAGGCACGCTCATCTGCCGCCGCCATTTGTGGCATGGCGAGCAAAAGCGATAAAACGCATAGGGCAAAAGCGCGCAGCACCATATTCTTCCCCAATATCCCCCAGTGTGGCTTGACCTATCATTTCGCATTGGTCACATTCACTGTATCGCCGATTCATGGTGCTGCAAGCATCAGCTCCCCCAGAGGCCCATTATGTCACATGAAATTAACACTGTTGTTTTTCCCGTTGCCGGTATGGGCACACGGTTTTTACCTGCCACCAAAGCGGTGCCGAAAGAAATGTTGCCTGTCGTTGACAAGCCGCTCATTCAATGGGCTGTCGAGGAAGCGGCGGCGGCGGGATGCACGCGTTTTGTATTTGTCACCGCACCGGAAAAAGGCGCAATCATGAACCATTTTGCCGATGCGCCGCATTATCAAGAAATGTTGGAAGCGCGCGGCAAAACCCGTGAGCTGGCCCTGTTAAAAGCCGGTTTGCCGGAAAATGCAGAGATAATCGAAATCTTTCAAGACGAACCTTTGGGGCTCGGTCATGCCATATGGTGCGCCCGCGAGGCGACTGGCGATAAGCCTTTTGCCGTGATTTTGCCCGATGATATGGTGCAGCACCAAACCGGCTGTTTGGCGCAAATGGCGGCGCAATATGCAGCGGTTGGCGGTAATTTGGTGGCGGTTGAAAATGTTCCGGCGGAAGAGACTTATCGCTATGGCGTGCTCGATCCGGGAGCGGAAAATGACGATTTGGTCGAAGTGAAAGGGCTGGTTGAAAAACCCGCGCCCGAAGACGCGCCCTCAACATTGGCCATTATCGGGCGCTATATTCTCGACGCCAAAATCATGGATACGCTATCGGCCTTCAAAAAAGGGACGGGCGGGGAAATTCAAATCACCGACGCCATGGCCGAGCTTATCGGCCAAGTGCCGATGCACGGCTTCCGCTTTGCCGGCACACGCTATGATTGCGGCAATCGCGACGGCTTTTTGGAGGCCAATTTGGCCTTTGCATTGGCCAAGGGCGGTGACGCGCTGAAACAACGCTTGCGTCAATTATTGGACTAATCGGCAAATTCGGGCATATATAGCCGAGATTTATTTTTCGGAGTTTTTGATGGCGCATGACGCACTCACTTCTGCCCGCAATACACTGACCGCTGAAGCGGCGGGGCTAACGCAGCTGGCCGACGCATTGGGCGATAATTTTGTCCAAGCGGTCGATGTTTTGGAGCAAGCGCAGGGCCGCGTGATTGTCTCGGGCATGGGCAAAAGCGGCCATATCGGCAATAAAATCGCGGCCACTATGGCCTCGACCGGCACACCGGCCTCTTTCGTCCATCCGGCGGAAGCCAGCCATGGCGATTTGGGCATGATTACCCAAGATGATGTGGTGCTGGCTTTAAGCTGGTCGGGCGGCACGCAAGAGCTGGCGAGCCTTTTAAATTACACCAAGCGCTTCAATATTCCGCTCATTGCCATTACCTCGGGCGCCGACAGCCTGCTCGGCCAAGCGGCCGATATTTGCCTGACCTTGCCAAAAGCCGAAGAAGCCTGCCCCAATGGCCTGGCCCCGACCACCTCGACCACCATGCAATTGGCTTTGGGTGACGCGCTGGCTGTCGCCCTATTGGAGCGGCGCAATTTTTCTGCCGCCGATTTCAAAAACTTTCACCCCGGCGGCAAGCTCGGCGCCGGCCTCAGCCGCATTGCCGATGTCATGCATCAGGGCGACGCCCTGCCTTTGATTGACGGGGCGATGAAAATGGATGAGGCGATTGTGGTGATGACCGAAAAAGGCTTCGGTTGTCTCGGCATTATTGACGATAAGGGCAAGCTGGTCGGCATTGTTACCGACGGTGATTTGCGCCGTCATATGGCAGACGACCTTTTGACCAAACCCGCCAGCGACATTATGACCGCCAAACCCCAAACAATTGGCGGTGACAAATTAACCGCAGAAGCCCTAAGCTTGATGCAGGAGAGCAAAATCCAGTGTCTGTTTGTTTGCGAGCAGGGGCTGCCAATCGGCTTGGTGAGGGTTTTGGATTTATTACGGCTGGGCACTGCCTAGCCCTTTTGGGAGGTAGATATGGTAATTCTCGGAAAATCGACAAAATTTTTACTGGCAGCGACCATGCTGGGGGCGACGGCTCTCGGCTCGGCCGCTTTGGCACAAACCGCAGTCATTGATGAGGTGATTGTCACCACAACACGCGCCAACAGCCTGCGCATCGACAATGCCGGTAATATTGCCACCCTTGACCCGTCTGAAACCGTCAATCTGTTTCCCGTTGAAATGCTCAATCGCGCGCCCGGCGTGCATATTCATCGCGGCAGCGGCCAAGAACATTTGACCGCCATTCGCTCGCCGGTTTTGGTCGGCGGTGCCGGCGCCGGTTCATTTCTTTATTTGGAAGATGGTATTCCCATGCGCGCGCCCGGCTTTGCCAATGTCAATGCATTGATGGATGCCATGCCGCAAGCCGACGGTTCGGTGGAGGTGGTGCGCGGGCCCGGCTCGGCGCTTTACGGCTCCAATGCGGTGCATGGGCTCATTAATTTCATCTCCGCGCCGCTCGATGAAAGCGGCACCAGTACCGATTTGGCCTATGGCTCCTATGGTCGTCACGCCGTGTCTTTAAAATCGGCGCAAGACCACGGCCAATTCATGACCCGCGTAACGCTTGATGTGAACGGCGAGACGGAAGGCTATCGCGCTGCGCAAAGTTTCGGCCAGCAAAAAGCGCGTCTGGAGGCGGCATGGCAAGACGGCGCCACCGGCTATCGCTTGTCGCTGGCCCATATGAACCTCAATCAGGAAACCGCGGGCTATGCGCAATCGCTTTTTGACTTGGGTGACAACCCAAGAGCAAATGATATCAATGGTTTGCCTGCCGCCTGCCAAACGGTCAATGTTCCGGCCTATGAGGATGAAGCCTGCGCCAAAGCCAATCCCAATGGTGATGCGTATCGAGATGCCACGGCGACACGGCTTTATGTACGCATGACCACGGATTTG
The DNA here is from genome assembly GCA_949498175.1 of Alphaproteobacteria bacterium. Classification (GTDB taxonomy): domain Bacteria; phylum Pseudomonadota; class Alphaproteobacteria; order RS24; family RS24; genus UBA8337. The sequence goes on from CATDDF010000086.1 coordinate 18,170, forward strand.
GCCGATGGCGCGACGCTGACCCTGACGCCTTATTTGCGCAGCAATGAGATGGACTTCCGCATGCATTTTTTGCCGGGCACACCGCTCGAGCAAAACAGCCATGACAGCTATGGCCTGCAAGCCGCCTATGCGCGCGATGCCGGATGGGTGTCTTATGTCGCCGGTCTCGATGTTGAATTGACCAAGGGCGAATTGATTGAAACCCAAGAAGGGCCAACGGTAAGTCGGAATAGATATCGCAATGGCATTCATTACGATTTCGAAGTTGAGGCACAAGTGATTGCCCCCTATCTGCATGCCGTGTGGTCATTGTCAGATGCGACGGATGTAACCACCGGTCTGCGTTGGGAAATGACCAATTACGATTACACCAATAACGCAACCGATAGCGACAACACAAATACAGACCCGAATGACCTGGGTGATTTCCTTTTTCGTGTTGCCGACCGAAGTGACGATTTTTCTGACGTGTCACCAAAACTCGGTCTGGTGCATCGTTTGGCCGATAATCGCCGCGTCTTTGTCAATTGGGCGCGCGCCGCGCGCGCGCCGCAAGTCACCGATCTTTATCGTTTGCGTGACAGCACAACCCAAACAAACTTTTCGGGCACAGTGCTCGACGACAATTTGAATCCTGATATCGACAGCATTGACTCGGAAACACTCGACAGTCTCGAGGTTGGCTATCGCGCCGCCTATCCCGGCCTGTCATATGAGGCGACCGCTTTTATCATGCAGAAAGAAAATTATCATTTCCGCGATGCGAGCGACAATTATGTTGCCAATGGCGAAACCGACCATATGGGGGTTGAGTTGAGTCTTAATTGGATGCTGGCGCGCGATTGGTCAATCGCCACCCAGCTGACCTATGCGCAGCATGAATATGCCTTTGACCACAATATAAGCGGTGCGAACTCAGCAGAAACCATCACGGACGGTAAAACAATCGATGGCGCGCCGGAAACTTTGGCCAATACGCGTCTGCGTTATAAATATAATGAGCGCACATATCTGAATTTCGATTGGGAGCATGTCGGCAGCTATTTCATGGATGCGTCAAACAGCGCGGAGTATGACGGCCATGATGTTTTCGCCGTCACCGCCGATTATGTTTTGTCCGGCCAGTCACGCCTCGGCTTGCGCATCGACAATCTGTTTGATGAGACTTACGCCAAGCGCGCCGATAAATGGTTCGGTAAAGACCGCTATTTCCCCGGCGAGGGACGCCGTTTCATGGCGCGTATCAGCCATGATTTTTAATTAACCGCTGAGGCCGATCGGGCAGCTGACGCCCGTGCCACCCATGCCGCAATAGCCATTGGGGTTTTTGCCCAAATATTGCTGGTGGTAATCTTCGGCATAATAAAACGCCGGTGCGTCGACAATCTCTGTCGTAATATCGCCATATCCGGCGGCGCGCAATTTGTCTTGGAACATCTCGCGGCTTTTTTCGGCCGCCGCTTTCTGCGCCGCGTCCAAACAGTAAATACCGGAGCGATATTGCGTGCCGACATCATTGCCCTGCCGCATGCCTTGCGTCGGGTCGTGGTTTTCCCAAAAGATTTGCAAAATTTCGTCAAAGGAAATCAGTTGCGGGTCAAACACCACTTGCACCACTTCATTATGGCCGGTCTGGCCGCTGCATACTTCTTCATAACTCGGATTCGGCGTAAAGCCTGCCGCATAGCCGACTTGCGTTGAAAACACGCCTTCGGCTTGCCAAAATTTGCGTTCCGCCCCCCAAAAACACCCCATGCCGACAATCACCGTCTGCATATTGTCAGGCCACGGCGCCACCATGGGCGTGCCCAAAACGAAATGCTTTTCCGGCACCGGCATGTGCATGTCGCGCCCCGGCAGCGCCGCTTCTCGGTTTACCATTTCAGCTTTTCTCAATCCAAACATGACGCATCTCCTCTTATTGTTTAAGCAGCAGAAGTCAGGGTTGATATTGGTCCTTCGCGGCTGCCGTCAAGCAATTGCCGCAGCCAGGCATTATCATCGCTTTCCGCATCTTTGGCGTCGCCATGCCAGCGCAACACGCCATCATGCATAACGGCAATCTCGTCATACGCGTCGGTTATGCCGACCATATTGCCGGTCACGGAAATCACGCAAGCACCGCTTTCGCGCGCCAAATCGGAAATCATGCCATCGACGCGCGCCGCCAATATCGGATCGAGACCGGCGGTCGGATTATCGAGCAGTAAAATATCCGGCTCGGTGGCGATGGCACGGGCAAAACCGACGCGTTTTTGCATGCCACCCGATAAATCAGCAGGAAACAAATCGGCATTGGCCGCCGGCAGGCCAACGCGCGGCAATAAGGCTTCCGCTTTAACCCGCGCTTCATCGCGCGCCATGCCATTGGCAATCAATCGAAAGGCGATATTTTCCCAAACCGGCAGGCTGTCAAACAGCGCATTTTGTTGAAACAACATGCCGATACGGTCATTTAATTCCGCCGGGCGTTCATCAGTGACACCGACAACGGCGCGGTCAACAAGAATGCGGCCCTCTTCCGGCGCATAAAGCCCGACCAGACATTTCAGCAATACTGACTTGCCGGCCGCCGTGGGGCCGATGAGCGCCAAAGAGCGCCCCGCCGCCAAAGACAGATTCACGTCTTTAACCGCTTCCAATGCGCCGAAGCGTTTGACTAGATTTTCAACCGCCAGACGCGCCATCAGGCCTCCTTACGGGTTTCGTCATTGAGCACATCTTGGGCCACCAAATGGCCGCCGGCAAGCTGCTTGAATTCAACGCCGAAGATAGGCC
>CATDDF010000087.1 GCA_949498175.1 Alphaproteobacteria bacterium
ATCGCCTCGAGCTTTATGCCGTACCGCTCGACGCCAAAACACGCAAATAAATCGAGCCGACATTTTGCGGCCTTTGTTTAGACTGGCTTTCAGATTGAGCGGGTTTTTTGCCGCTCTGGCGGTGCTGGTACCGCCGCAAATGATTTTAATGCATGTGCCGCGCTGGCGGTTTGTTTTGCCCCAAATGTTTTTCCGTTTCATGCTGGTGCTTTTGTCAGTGCGCGTTGCGGTAACCGGCCGGTTACCTGAAAATGGCAAAAAAAGAGGCACGCTTTTCGTGTGCAATCATGTTTCATGGTTTGATGTGGCGTTTATCGGGGCCATCTTGCCGGTCAGCTTTATGGCCAAAAGCGAGGTCAAAAGCTGGCCGTTTTTCGGGCAATTGGCGTGGCTTAATAATGCACTTTTCATTACGCGCCGCATTGGTCGCCATACATTGCAAGAAAGCCGTGCCTTGGCGGCACGTTTGGCGCGCGGCGATGGGGTGGTGCTGTTTGCTGAAGGCACATCGAGCGACGGCAAGCGCGTTTTGCCGTTCAAATCGAGCTTTTTGTCAGTGTTGGAAGATAGTGGCAAATTTTCCGTGCAAGCCATGAGCTTGGCCTATACAAGGCGGCACGATATGGCGCTGGGGCGGCGCCATCGCATGGCTTATGGCTGGATTGGCGATATGACGCTGCTGCCGCATTTCCTCACGCTTTTTGCCGGTCCGCCGCTGACCGTTGAATTATTGTTTCACGAGCCGATTGCAAAGCCCAATGCCGTCAACCGCAAAGCGCTGGCGCGCATCTTGCACGCGCAAGTCAGCGAGGGTTTGCAGGCGATGATGCGCGGACATCCGCATCCGGTCGCCGCGCCCGATGGGGAGCACTCTTGAAATCGCGTCGTAAAAAAGCTATGGCCAAGCGATGAGCGCAACGGACCCTATCGAGGCGGAGCAGCCAAGCGGCAAAACAGGGGATAATGACAAAACCTGTTTTATCAAAACCTATGGCTGCCAGATGAATGTGTATGACAGCCAACGCATGGAAGAGGCGTTGGCCGAGGCCGGCTATCGCCCGGTTGCGGCGGCTGATGAGGCCGATATGGTGATTTTGAACACCTGCCATATTCGCGAAAAAGCGGCCGAAAAAGTCTATTCCGAATTGGGGCGTTTGAAGCCGCTCAAGCAGCAAAACAAACATATGGTGATTGGCGTGGCCGGCTGTGTGGCGCAAGCGGAAGGGGCGGAGATTATCGCGCGCGCGCCTGTCGTCGATATGGTGTTCGGGCCGCAAACCTTTCAGCAATTGCCGGCCATGCTCAAAGAAATTGAAGAGACACGCGCGCGAGGGGCGAAACCGAAACTGGTGCACACGGAATTTCCCGCCTCGGAAAAATTTGCCGCCTTGCAGGCTGCGCCGCGCAAGCCGGTGACGCGCAGCCCATCGGCTTTTGTCACCGTGCAAGAGGGTTGCGATAAATTTTGTACTTTTTGTGTTGTGCCTTACACGCGCGGTGAAGAAGTTTCGCGCGCGCGCGCCGATATTATTGCCGAAGCACGCGCTTTGGTGGCGCAAGGGGTTTGCGAAATCACCCTATTGGGGCAAAATGTCAATGCTTGGGAGCATGACGGCATGCGGCTGGACGGGCTTTTGGCGCAGCTTGGTGAGATTGACGGGCTCGCGCGCCTGCGCTTCACCACCAGCCATCCGCGCGATATGGATGCGGCGCTGATTGCGGCGCATGGCAATAATGAAAAGCTCATGCCTTATTTGCATTTGCCGGTGCAATCAGGCTCTGATGCAATTTTAAAAGCGATGAATCGCAAGCATAAAGCTGCTGACTATATTGCTTTGGTCAAGAAATTCCGCGCTGTGCGCCCCGACTTGGCTCTGTCTTCCGACTTCATTGTCGGCTTTCCCGGCGAAACGGAAGAAGACTTTGCCGCCACAATGGCTTTGGTCGAAGAGGTGCGCTATGCGCAGGCCTTTTCGTTCAAATATAGCCCGCGCCCCGGCACACCGGCGGCCGATGATGAAAAGCAAGTCGATGAGGCGGTCAAACAGGCGCGGCTTATAAAACTGCAGGCCGTTTTGAATGCCCAGCAAATGGCTTTCCACCAAGCGCAAATCGGCAAAACCTTGCCTGTCTTGTTTGATAAGCCGTCTAAAAACGGCGCGCAGATGAGCGGCCGCAGCCCTTATTTGCAGCCCGTGCATGTGCCACTCGGCACCCTCGATGCGGGCGCGTTGCGCGGGCGCATTTTGCCGGTTGAGATTAGCGCGGCGCATGCCAATAGTTTGAGCGGGGTTTTGGCCATATGAAAAGCGCCGCCGCGCCGCTTTTTCGGGGCTTGCCAAGCCTGCCATTTGCCCCGATACTGACAGAAATGGTGTTTTTGATGACCTTAAAAAAATCGGAGCGCGCGCTTGAGCGGTTCTGACAAAAACCTCACCGAACATGAGGGCCTTATCGGCGAACCGCTTGTTCTTGAGTTCGACAATAATCGACTTTTGCCTGAGCTTTATGGCGAGCATGGCAAGCATTTGTCGCGCATTGAGCAAACGCTTGATGTCTCGCTCGCCAATCGCGGCAATCAAGTTTTCGTCTCCGGCCAAGCGGAAAATTGCGCCCGCGCAGAACAAGTATTGACGGCGCTTTACGCGCATTTGGAACGCGGTGCCGAGGTGACCGGCGGCGATGTCGATGGGGCGCTGCGCTTGAGCCTCGGCAATGGGGCGCACATCGGCGCGCCGCAAGGGGCGGGTGACAAAAATAAAGGGAAACATAACGGCAAAGGCAATGGCAATAGCAAAAGCAATGGCAAAAAGCTCTATGGCGGGGCGGCGCTGCGCACCCAACGCCGCGAGGTGTTGCCGCGCTCGGCAACGCAAGCCGATTATATTCAAGCGCTTTTGAAAAATGAACTGGTGGTCGGCTTGGGGCCGGCCGGCACGGGCAAAACCTATCTCGCCGTGGCAGCGGCGGCCACCATGCTGGTCGAGGGCAAGGTCGACCGCATTATTTTGTCGCGTCCGGCGGTTGAGGCAGGCGAGAATTTGGGCTTTTTGCCGGGCGATATGCGCGACAAGGTCGACCCGTATTTGCGCCCGCTTTATGACGCGCTTTACGATATGTTACCCGGCCCGCAAGTCGCGCGCTCTTTGGAAAGCGGCGAAATCGAAATCGCGCCTTTGGCCTTTATGCGCGGGCGCACCTTATCCAATAGTTTCGTCATTCTCGATGAAAGCCAAAATGCCACGCCGATGCAGATGAAAATGTTTCTGACACGCATGGGCGAAAATTCGCGCATGGTGATCACCGGCGATCCGAGCCAGATCGACCTGCCCTTTGGCGCCAAATCGGGCTTGCGCGATGCGATGGAAATTTTGCCGAAAGTGCGCGGCGTCGATATTATCCGCTTTGGCGAAGAAGATGTGGTGCGCCATGATATGGTGACACGCATTGTCAAAGCCTATAATCGCCGCGACGCCAAATTGCCGGATGCCAAGCAGGATAAAAAGCGCAAAAAGCGGGACGGCAAAGCGGATGAAAAAGAAGCGCATGGCGATGATTGAGCCGATACATAATTGCGAAAAGACCTTAGAGGGCGCGCTTGCCGCCGAGCCGGAGCCGGACAGTCCGACTTTAAGCCTTGATATTGATTGCCGCCATGAAGCGTGGCACGGGCTGGAAACGTCGCTCGCCGCGCAAGCGGCACATGTTTGGCGCCATCTTGATTTACCGCCGGCCGAAATCAGCCTGGTGCTGGCCGACAGCACATTCATCGCCACGCTCAATAAGGCCTATCGCGACAAAAAAGGCGCGACCAATGTCTTGTCTTTTCCGGCGCAGGATTTTACCGCACCGGTCACCCGCAATGGCCTGACCGCCGTGCCGCAGCCGCGCCTATTGGGCGATATTGTGCTGGCGCATGACGTGCTGGCGGCCGAGGCGCAAGCGCAAGGCAAGCTGATGGAAGACCATATGCTGCATTTGCTGACGCATGGGCTTTTGCATTTACTGGGTTATGACCATATTGACGATGGCGACGCGCAGCTGATGGAGCAATTGGAAAAAGATATTTTGGCGGCGCAAGGACGCCCCGACCCTTATCTTTTTGACGGCGATGAAAAGGCGGCTGACCGATGAGTGCCAATGGATCACATGGCGGATTTTTGAGCGCGCTCAAGCGACGCGTTTTCGGCGCGCCGGAGGCCAATTTGCGCGAAAGCCTGGAAGATGTGTTGGAAGAGGCTCAAGGTGGGCGCGATGATTTTTCCGATGAAGAACGCCATATGCTGAAAAACCTGCTCGGTTTTCGCGACGTGACATTGGATGATGTGATGGTGCCGCGCGCCGAGATTGACGGCTTGGAAATCGATATTGACCCGCCGGTTCTGCTGCCGCGCTTCGCAGAATGCGGCCATTCGCGCATGCCGGTTTATCGCGAGACATTGGACCAGCCTTTGGGCTTCCTGCATGTAAAGGATTTGCTGTCGATATTGGAGCGCCAAGACGGGCTCGCCAAGCTTGATTTGTCGGCGCTTGTTCGCCCGCTTTTATTTGTGCCACCATCTATGTCGGCTATGGATTTGCTTTTGAAAATGCAGACAACGCGCAGCCATATGGCTTTGGTGATTGACGAATATGGCGGCACGGACGGCTTGGTGACGATTGAGGATTTGATTGAGGAAATTGTCGGCGAGATTGAAGATGAGCATGATGAGGAAGAAGTCTTGCTGCGCCCGCGCGATGAAAAAGGTATCGGCCATTGGCGTGCCTCGGCGCGCCTGCCGCTGGAAGATTTACACGCCGAATTACGGCTCGATTTCAGCCAAATTGAAGAGGTCGATGACATTGATACTTTGGGCGGTCTGGTGTTTGCTTTGGCAGGACGCGTGCCCGAGCGCGGAGAGATCATTACCTGTCAATTGGGTGACGGGCAAAGCGTAGAATTCATTATTCGTGACGGCGATGCGCGGCGTATAAAAAGCCTCGATATTCGCCTCATGGCCGCGTGAGCGGGGCAGCGTTTTGGCCTTTTTTGTTTCATGGGCTGGCTACACTGCCGCGCTGTGGCAACGCCATATCACCCGACCGGCGCATGCCCATCCGTTTTGGGCGGCCTTGATTTGCGGGCTGGTTTTGCCGCTGGCCTATCCGCCTTTTTATCTATTGCCGGTTTTTTATCTCGCCACGTGTTTGGTGTTTTATCTTGCCGTGGAAAACCTTGCCGCGAGCTCGCTTTGGCAATTGGCGCGCCTGGGTTGGTGTTTCGGCTTCGGGCAATTTGCCAGCGGCATGGCGTGGATCGGCGAGGCTTTTCTGGTCGAGGCCGAATTGTTTTTATGGGCTTTGCCGTTCGCCGTGACCGGCCTACCGGCCGGACTGGCCTTGTTTCACGCCGCCGCTTTTACCGCTTTCGGGGCGCTGGCCAAAGGCTTTCGCCTGCCGCCCATCGCCGCCTATTCATGTCTCGCCCTTTTGCTGGCGCTCAGCGAATATGGCCGTGGCCATGTGCTGACCGGCTTGCCGTGGAATTTACCGTCCATGGGCTGGGCCGGCTGGCTTTATTTGGC
>CATDDF010000088.1 GCA_949498175.1 Alphaproteobacteria bacterium
CGGCTGCTTGTTCGGTTGCCATCAGACAGTCTCCCTCTTACTGACGCGCTGCGTCTTGTATTTCGGCCGCGGCCACCATGGCATCGGCTTTGTCAATTTGTGCATATTCATTTTTTGCCTCTTCAACCCATAGGGCGAAATCGGCTTTCGATACGACTTCAATGCGGATCGGCATAAAAGAATGGCGAATGCCGCATAGCTCTGAGCATTGTCCATAAAAAGTGCCTGTTTTTTCGGCCTTGAACCAGGTCTCGTTCAAACGGCCCGGCACCGCATCCATTTTCAAACCAAAGGCCGGCAGAGCAAAAGCGTGCAGCACATCGGCAGCGGTGACAATGACGCGCACTGTGGTATCGACCGGCACCACCATGGCAGTATCAGTGGCCAAGAGGCGCGGCTGGTCGCCGCGCTCTTCATCACTCAGCATTAAGGAGTCGAAAGCAAAATCGCCATGGTCAGGATACTCATAGCCCCAATACCATTGATAGCCGACCGCTTTGACGGTCATATCGGCTTCGGGAATGTCGCGTTGGAAATAGAGCAAGCGGAAAGACGGAATGGCAATGACCACCAGAATGACAATCGGCACCACCGTCCAAATAACTTCAACCAAAGTATTATGGGTTGTCGTGCTCGGCTTCGGATTGGCGCGCGCATTGAAGCGCAGCATCACATAAAGCATAAGGCCAAGGACGAAAACGCTAATGGCGGTCATCAAAATCAACAGGAAATTGTTGAAATCGGTAATCATGGTCATGTTTTCCGATGCCGCTTCTTGGAAACCGAGCTGCCAATCTTTCGGTTGCGCCGCAATCGCAGAAGCCAAACCGGTGGCTGAAAACGCCGCAAGGCCAGCGCCCCATTTGCTGATTTTATTGAAAAGACCCATGTGCTGTCCCCATTTGGTTGAAGCAGAGACTCACCCTGCTTTTTTTCATGCTTTCATATACAAAATTATCGACGCATTGAACACAGCCAGTCTTATCCGTGCGACTTTATGACCATGACCGATAAAGCGCCCTCTCAAGGCTTGCCTCTGCTAGCGTCAGACGACATATTAAGACCAGCCAAAAAAGGAGCTTGCCGTGAGCCGCAATCCACAAGAATTGTTTTTCAATCAAGCCGGTCTTGATATGGACCAGACGCATAAATTCACAGAATCTGCCCTTCATGGCGCCGATGATGGTGAATTGTTTTTGGAATATACTTTGTCGGAGGCATTTTCTTTCGACGATAATCGCCTGAAAGCGGCCAGTTTTGATACCACGCACGGCTTTGGCCTGCGCGCCGTTAATGGCGAGGCGGTCGGCTTTGCGCATGCCACGGATTTGTCAATGGACGCGCTGAAACGCGCCGCGGCCAGCCTGTCGCCGGTGCTGTCGGGCCATTCCGGTACATGGGCCGCGGGCCCGATGGCGGCCGGCACGGCGCTTTATATGGATGCAAACCCGCTCGATGGTTCGGAATTCACCGATAAGGTGAAATTGCTCGAAGAGATTAATGCCTATGCGCGCGCCAAAGACAATCGCGTGCGGCAAGTATCGGTCTCGCTGGCCGGTGAGTGGCAAGCGGTCAGCATTATCCGCCCTGACAGTGCGCCTTTATTTGATGTGCGCCCGCTGGTGCGGCTCGATGTGTCCGTGGTTGTCGGCGAAGGCGAGCGGCAAGAAACCGGCCATTCAGGGCGCGGCGGACGGGCCAATTATGCGCAATGGCTGGCACCGGAGAACTGGCAAGAGCAGGTCAATAATGCGCTCAAACAAGCGGTTACCAATCTCGACAGCATTCCGGCGCCGGCCGGTGAAATGGATGTGGTGCTGGGGCCGGGCTGGCCGGGCATTTTATTACATGAAGCCGTCGGCCATGGGCTGGAAGGCGATTTCAATCGCAAAAAAACCTCCGCCTTTTCTGACCGCATTGGAGAACGTGTGGCGTCGCCCGGCGTTACCGTGATTGATGACGGCACAATACCCGACCGGCGTGGGTCGCTGACCATTGATGATGAGGGCACGCCGACCTCAAAAACCGTGCTTATCGAAGACGGTATTTTGAAGGGCTATATGCAAGACCGCCAAAATGCACGGCTGATGGGCATGCAGCCGACCGGCAATGGGCGGCGCGAAAGCTATAATTGCCAACCCATGCCGCGCATGACCAATACCTATATGCTGGGCGGCAATCACCAACCGGAAGAAATTCTGGCCAGCGTCAAAGACGGCATTTACGCCGTGTCATTTGGCGGCGGCCAAGTCGACATTACCTCGGGTAAATTCGTGTTCTCCTGCACTGAGGCTTATGAAGTGAAAAACGGCAAGCTGGGCGCACCCTTAAAAGGCGCAACGCTGATCGGCACCGGCCCTGAATCAATGCAACGCATCTCCATGATCGGCAATGATATGGCGCTGGATGAGGGCATTGGCACTTGCGGCAAAGCGGGACAAGGCGTACCCGTCGGGGTCGGTCAACCGACTTTAAGACTGGAAGGGCTGACCGTGGGCGGCACGGGCTGAGGTTTAGACCACATCAGGCGGCAAATGAAATAAGTCGCCTGATAAATCTTCTTCCGGCGACAAGGAACGAAGGGTCGAAACACTGTCGTCCCTAGCCGCTGTTTCAGACAATATTTCATCATCCGGCAAGCCGACGCGATCATCAATTATCGGTGGCGGCTCAGTGTCGATGTCGACCGCGTGAATGACAATATTGGTGGCCACAATAATTTCCTGTGAATCGGTGGTAATTTCAATTCCGATATCGGCTTTCTCCGCTTCCTCACCGAGTTGCACGACCAATCGGCTGAAAAAAACCTCTGCCTTTTCTATTTCAACGGTGGCACTGGAAAAGCCGCCTTCAATGAGGCCTCCGGATGCGTCAAAATATTCTTGGTCTTCATCGAGCAAAAACAATTCACCATTGGTCACCGAAATTTCAATCGAGGCGGCTCGAAATGAGCTCTGCTGGGAAAACAAAAAATCCGCTTCCCCATTCATCACATCACGAAAATAAAACAGCCCGTCCGCGTCAAAATGTAAATCCAGCGGTAATTTAGACTCAAAACCCAACAGCACCTGCTCGCCCAACGGCACATCAACTTCTTCATGCGCGCCGGTCAGCAACGCTGTGCGCACCAAGTCGTGAATATCATTTTGCTCAGTGTCGACCGGAACAAATTTAATCTCTTGCTGTTGCACCGCATTGAGGAGGACTTTTTGCTGCGCCGCATCAACCGGCCGCGCCAAATCAGAATTGCCGTCGCGTGATGGGGCAATCAAAACCAATTCCGGCTCGGGCGCTTCATCAATATCGTCGATTGGTTTTTGCACCAAAAGCAGCAAAGCCATTTCTTTAGGCACAGTTACCAAAGGACTGGCGAAAACAATGGCGCTGGCCGCCAAAATGACACCCAGTTCGGCCTCAAAATTCTGATCGCGAGGGGTTTTTTGCGGCGGCGCGCGATGGCGCAAATACAAGTTTGCGTCGCGCTGATATAGGTGCAATGAATTGTGAAAAGGCGAAGCCTCGACTTGTGGCAAGGCAGCCAAATTGATTAAGGCCACAGGCCCCAAATGAAGCCCGTTAAGGCTTATGTTTAATGTGTCCGTCATCATGCACCTTCCTTCGGGAAGTTGTTTTTCTTACAAGTGAAAGAGCAATACGAAACGCAGCGGGATTATCCCTGTTCTTCTTGTTCAAAAGTTAAGCAAAAGGTTAATTTTCTGTCAATTCACAATATCCGGACGAGCCCGAGTAGCCGCGATTTACTGTATTTTTCTATTTTATTTCAGCAGGCAAGGACTGTTGAAAAAAATTGAATATTTTTAAAACTATTCACTGGTGGCTATAGGGTGAGCGCTCGATAGGCATTTTTTATGTCGCCGTCCCAGACGCCATGATATTGGTCGAGCAGTTTTTCGGCCGATGATTTTCCGCTCTCAACAATCTCTTCCAAATAGGCGAGAAACAGGCTCTCATCAGCCCCTGCCCCGTCACCGCACCCACGATTTTTCAAACCCTGCGTCGCCATCGGCACAATCTCGCGCGCCATATCCAGCAGCGTGCCGCCGCGAAACGGCGTTGCCAGGCCGGTTTGCGGCGCGCCCAGGCGCAGCGCATCGCGCTCTTCTTGCGTCCAATCGGCAATATAATCAACCAGCTTGCTCTGGGTTTCGGCATCATAAAGCAATCCGACCCAAAAGGCCGGAAGCGCGCATAATGATGGCCACGGCCCGCTATCGGCCCCGCGCATCTCAATAAAACGCTTGACCCGCGCTTCGGGAAACAACACGGTCAGATGGTTTTCCCAATCCTCAGCCGTCGGTTTTTCGCCCGGCAAAGCAGGCAATTCGCCTTTTAGGAAATCGCGGAAATTCATGCCTAAAGCGCTGATAAATTCCCCATCGCGCACGACAAAATACATCGGCACATCGAGCGCGTAATCAACATATTGCTCAAAGCCGAAACCGTCTTCAAAAACAAAAGGCAGCATTCCGGTGCGCTTCGCATCGGTATCGGTCCACACCAAAGAGCGCTCCGACATATTGCCGGTCGGCTTGCCGTTAATAAAGGGCGAATTGGCAAACAAGGCCGTCGCCAGAGGTTGAAGGGCCAGCGCAATACGCAATTTCTCGACCATATCGGCTTCTGAAGCAAAATCGAGATTGACCTGCACAGTGGCGGTCAAATACATCATCTCCGTGCCGCGTCCACCTTGTTTGGGCATATAATCGGTCATCAGCCGATAGCGCCCTTTCGGCATGCGCGGCGCGGTGTCAAAATTCCAAAACGGTGTATAGCCGACGCCGAAATAGCCCTGCCCCAAACGCTCGGCTACCTCATGCACTTGCTTCATATGGGCTGAGATCTCGGCACAGGTTTGGTGAATGTTTTCCAATGGCGCGCCCGACAATTCCAATTGACCGGCCGGTTCCAGCGTCACCGAGCCGCCGCCCGCTTCTTTCGGGCGCGCGAGCCCGACCAGCGTGTCGCCTTCATATTTGCCGTCCCAGCCATAGGCCATCAGCCCTTCCAGCATGGCCTTAATGCCGTTCGGCCCATCATAGGGCAGCGGCGTGAAATCTGATGTGCGATAGCCGAATTTTTCATGCTCCGTGCCGATACGCCAATCTTCGCGCGGCTTGCAACCGGCGACCATCCAGTCTTTTAACTGGGTAATATTTTCAAGCACGGGTTGGGCCGCGTCGGACATCGATGTTCTCCTGCGCGCGCAATCGCATGATGGCTTTGGCGGCATAGTGTTTATGTTTATTTAGGGTCGTTTGCGGCCAAGAACAAGTTGGCGCATGGTTTGGCGTTTATTTTTGCCAATCGCCAAGGCGGGCCTGAGTGAGCGCCAGCGCCCCCACCACCGCCGTATCAGTGCGCAAAATGCGCGGGCCCAGCGAGAGGGCATGGGTGTCGGCACGGGCCTTGAGCATGGCGCGTTCGGCCGCATCAAAGCCGCCTTCCGGCCCGATAAGCACGGCCAATTTCCGGCCCTTCAGCGTGTCCAGTGCAGCCAGCCCCTGCCCCGCTTCGGCTTCCTCATCGCAGAAAATGAGCGTGCGGTCTTGCGGCCAATCGGCCAAAATATCGGCGAGATTTGCCGGTGCAGATATTTCCGGCACGGTGAGGATCTCGCATTGCTCGGCCGCCTCTATCGCATTGGCGACCAGCTTATCGTGTTTGACCGCTTTGCCGCCTTGCGTGCGCGCGGTTATCACGGGCAGTAATCTGCCGACCCCCATTTCAGTGGCTTTTTGTGCCAAATAATCCAGCCGGTCTTTTTTCACCGGCGCGACCAACAGCCAAATATCGCTGCCTGCATCTTGCGCGCGGGTTTGTTCGACAAGTTCAATGACGACCTGTTTTTTGCCGATATCATTTATGCGGCCAAGCCATTCGCCGTCGCGGCCATTGAAAAACAAAAGCTGCGCCCCCGCTTCAAGACGCAATACATTGCGCAGATAATGCGCTTGTTTGTCGGCCAAAATGAGCTGTTGCCGCGCCACCAAATCTTGCGTGACATGAAGTCGCTGACTTATCTTCTGGACGGGTGGCGCACTGCGTGGCATGAAAACTCCGTAATTTGCCCGTTTGATTGCTTGTGCCATAAATGAACGGATTGGCCAATAAAACTTGATGACCCAGACACCCGACCCGCACTCAATTCCTGCCGATAGCGAGACAAGCTGGCTATTGTCGCGTCTGTCGCCGCGCGGACAAGCCTATGCGCAATTGGCGCGTTATGATCGGCCGATTGGCGCATGGCTTTTGTTTTGGCCGTGTTTTTGGGGGCTGTTTTTGGCCGGTGCGGTCAATAATGTTTGGCCGCCTTTAACCGATATCGTCGCCTTTGCCATCGGTTCTTTGGCCATGCGCGGTGCCGGCTGCACTTATAATGACATTATTGATCGCGATTTGGACGCGCAAGTGGCGCGCACCGCTTTGCGGCCTTTGCCGTCAGGCCGCGTCAGCCCGACCGGCGCATGGGCGTTTTTCATTGCGCAGCTGTTTATCGGCTTCTTGGTGCTCTTGTCTTTTCAATCGCTATTCATGTTTGCGCTCGGCCTCGCCGCCTTGGCACTTGTCGCCGCCTATCCGTTTATGAAGCGCTTCACCTATTGGCCGCAAGCCTGGCTTGGCCTGACCTTTAATTGGGGTGCGCTAATGGGCTATGCCGCCATTGGCGATAATGCGCCGCCGCAAGCCATGCTGCTTTATGCGGCCGGTTTCTTTTGGACGCTGGGCTATGACACGGTTTATGCCCATCAAGATAAGGAAGATGATGCGCTTATCGGCATTAAAAGCACGGCGCTTCTCTTCGGCACGCGCACCAAGCCGATGCTCGCTTTATTTTATGCGGCATCGCTTGTCTGTCTGGCGGGCGCGGCCTATGTCGGCCATATCGGCATTTTGTTTTGGACGGCGCTGCCGATTATCGCTTGGCATTTGCTTATGCAGGTCTCCCGCCTCGATATTGATAATGGCGAAACCTGCCTGCAAATTTTTCGTGCCAACCGCAATACCGGGCTGATTATCGGCCTTGCCTTCATTCTAGGTATTTTCTGATTTTGATCCTATATTAGAGATATGAGCGAAACAAAAACATTGCGCTTGCGCGCCGGCGAGTTGGTGGCGCCGGAGATTTTGAAAAAACTGCAAAGCCGTTCCAATCTGGTCGGGCTGGCATTGATTGGCCATGCATGGGGCATGATTTTCGCGGCGATGGCGCTGTTTTATCTGTTTCCCAATCCGCTGACGTTTCTTCTCGCGGTGATGATTATCGGGACGCGGCAATTGGGCCTCGCCGTGCTGATGCATGATGCGGCGCATAATGCGCTGTTCCGCACAACAAATTGGAATAATTGGCTATCGGATTGGCTGTGCGGTTATCCGATGATGGCGCGCACCGACGCTTATCGGCGCTATCATTTGCAGCATCATACGCGCACCCAGCAAGATGACGACCCTGATTTGATTTTGTCGAAGCCGTTTCCCATCACCCGCAAAAGCCTGCGTCGCAAATTATGGCGCGATTTGAGCGGTCAGACCGGCTACCAGCAAAGAAAGGCGCAAATTCTCAATGCCTTCGGGTCGAAAGAATTGGGGCTTATCGGGCGGCTTCAGCATTTTTGGTGGAAACTGGGCGGCGCATTCATCACCCATATGGTGATTTTGGCGGCGTGCAGCGCGTTGTTTCACTGGAGCTATTATCTGATGTTCTGGCTTCTGCCCTTCCTCACTTATCATATGGCAATCACGCGGCTCAGAAATATTGCCGAGCACGCCATTGTGCCCGACAATAATGACCCGTTCCGCAATGCCCGCACCACCAAAACCAATTTTCTGTCCCGTCTGCTGATTGCCCCTTATTGGGTCAATTATCATGTCGAACATCATTTGCTGATGCATGTGCCGTGCTGGCATTTGCCGCTCTTGCATAAAACCCTTTTGGCCGACGGCTATGGCGACCGCATGGAAATGGCACCCGGCTATATTGACGTGCTGCGCCGCGCCACATCGCGCCCTGATGATGAAGACCGGCCGGGCGACATCGTCCATGATGGTCGTAATCGCCTGAAGGGTAATTTTTCCGAAGGTTTCTCCGAAACCGCATAGTCTCATAGGATGTTAAATGTCTCTTGCCGCCAATGAAGCCGCCAATATTGCTTTGGCTCATAAACTGATCGATTTGACAAAAGCCGCCGGCGCTGACGGTGCCGATGTATTGGTCTCAGACAGCGCCTCGCTCTCTGTCTCATGCCGCATGGGGCAATTGGAGGATACGGAACGCGCCGAAAGCCGCGATATCGGCCTGCGCGCCATGATCGGGCAGAAACAAGCCTTTGTCTCCGGCTCGGCGGTTGATGAAGAAGCACTGAAGCAGCTTGCCCAACGCGCCGTTGATATGGCGCAAGCAACGCCGGAAGACCGCTATTGCGGCTTTGCACCAGAAGACCGGTTGAACTCGGAAATTCCCGCGCTTGACATTGCCGATGATTATGAACCCGATGCCGATAAATTACTCTCTATGGCGGTGGCGTGCGAAGACGCGGCGCGCGCCGTGGACGGCATTACCAATTCGGAAGGTGGCGGCGCAGGTTGGGGCCGCGCCACCACCGCTTTGGTGACCAGTCACGGCTTTGAAGGTGCTTATACCAGCACCAGTTTTTCCACCTCTTGCGCGGTGATTGGCGGCGAAGGCGAAGCGATGGAGCGCGATTATGCCAGCCATACGGCGCGCCATTCGGAGGATTTGGACGCCCCCGAAGACATCGGCGCACGCGCCGGTGAGCGCACAATCAAGCGCCTCAATCCGCGCAAAATGGAAAGCACCAAAACCAATGTGGTCTATCATCCGCGCGTATCGGCCTCGCTTTTGGGGCATTTATCAGCCGCCATTTCGGGCGCAGCCATTGCCCGCGGCACATCGTTTTTACGCGACCAAATGGGCCAACAAGTGATGAGCAAAGCCGTCACCATTGAAGATGACCCGTTGCGCCCGCGCGGGCTTCGCTCGGCCGGTTTTGACGGCGAAGGTGTAAAAACCGAAAAACTGACACCGGTCGAAAATGGGGTTTTACAATGCTGGTGGCTCGACAGCGCCGCAGCACGCCAGCTTGAAACGGAAACCAATGGCCGTGCGGCGCGCGGTATTGGCGGCCCACCCAGCCCCTCTGCCACCAATCTTTATATGCAAGCCGGTGAGGAAAGCGTCGAGACCATGCTGAAAAATATCGGCACCGGCTTTTACGTCACCGAGCTTATCGGCATGGGCGTTAATGGCGTGACCGGCGATTATTCACGCGGCGCATCGGGCTTTTGGATTGAAAACGGCGAAATTGCCTATCCGGTCAGCGAAATGACCATTGCCGGAAATTTGAAAGAAATGTTTTTGCATATGACACCGGCCGATGATTTGTCTTTTCGGCGCGGCATCAATGCCCCGACCATTCTAGTGGAAGGCATGGCATTGGCCGGGCTTTAAGGCTTCGGTAATCAGCGCCATTATCGCGCCACAATGTGCTATACATTCGAATCATTAGGGATATGCGGAGGGCGCGAAAGCGCCGGAAAACTGTGAGCGAGATACCTGCCAGCGAGCGATTGACCGCCGGTCTGACACCGGAAAGATTGGTTTTTGTTCAGGAAAAATACAATACGGCGCGCTCACGCACCATTGCGCTGATCGCGCGCATGTTGCGCAGCTATTTGCGTCCCTATCTCTGGCTCCTCGGTTTTTCAATTTTACTGAACGTCATTATTGCCGCCACAACCGGGGCACTGCCGTGGTTTATCCAGCAGGCGGTTGACGAAGTGTTCAATAATAAAAACCCCAATATGCTGGTCTTGGTGCCGGTCGGCGTGGTGGCCATCTCATTGCTGAAAGGCATTGCCACTTACGGCTCAAACGTCATCATGAATTTTGTCGGGCAACGTTCGACCGCAAATTTGCAGCGCGATTTATTTGCCCGCTTGGTGCATGGCGATTTGGCCTATGTGGCACAGCAACATAGTGGCGCCTATATTTCCATTTTCATGAATGATGCGACGCGCCTGCGCGCCACTGTCTCAAATATCATAATCGCCCTTATTCGCCATTTGTTGACCGTCATCGCGCTGATTGCTTTCATGTTCACCATTAATTGGCATTTGGCGCTGGTCTATACGGTGATTGTCGTGCCGATGGGAGTTGCCGCCATGCGCCGTTTAGGGCGCGTTACGCGCTCGGCCTCGCGCCAAGGCTTGCAAGAGACAGGTGAGTTTTCGACTTTGATAGCCGAAACATTAAGCGGCTTGCGTATTGTCAAAGCCTATGGACAGGAAAATGACCAAATTGACCGCGCTAGCACAACCATTGACCGGGTTTTGGAATTCACCATGCGCGCCGTCCGCGCCCGCGCTGCGGCCAGCCCGGCCATTGAGGCTTTGGGCGGCATTGCGGTGGGCGCAATCATATTCATTGGCGGCTATCAATCCATGCAGGGTAATTTGACGGCGGGTGAATTTATGGGCTTCATCACGGCGCTTTTGGCGGTTTATCAGCCGCTGCGCTCGGTCGCCAATATGCAGACCGTTTTGCAAGAAGGCGTTGCCGCCGGACGCCGCGTTTTTTCCATTCTTGACGCGCGCGACCGAATTCTCGATGCGGAAAACGCCCACAGCCTGACCGCCCATCAGGGCGCAGTGCTCTTTGACAATGTGTCTTTTCAATATGAAGGGCGCGAGCATCCGGCGCTCAATCAAGTGTCGATTGAGGTCAAACCCGGGCAAACCGTAGCCCTGGTCGGTGCATCCGGTTCGGGCAAATCGACATTACTCAATCTCACTTTACGGTTTTTCGACGTCAGCGACGGACGCATAGAAATTGACGGGCAGGATATTCGCCATGTGACTTTGGACAGTTTGCGACGCGCCACCGCTTTGGTGACGCAAGACCCGTTCCTCTTCGACGATACGGTTGGCAATAATATCGCCTATGGCACGCCCGGTGCCGATGCGGCAGATATTGAAAGAGCCGCCAAACTGGCGGCGGCGCATGACTTTATTTCGGAATTGCCCGAAGGCTATGAAACGCGGGTCGGCGAGAGCGGGCTTCGTCTGTCTGGCGGACAAAAGCAGCGCATTGCCATTGCCCGCGCCATGCTGAAAGACGCGCCCATCTTGCTGCTCGATGAGGCAACCTCGGCGCTTGATACAGCTTCTGAACAAAAAGTGCAGGCGGCACTGAACGAATTGATGCAGGGGCGCACTTCTTTGGTCATTGCCCATCGCCTATCAACCATCATGCATGCCGACTGCATTTATGTGATGCAAGAGGGCCAAGTTGTCGAAAGCGGCACGCATAGTGACTTGCTGGATGCAAAAGGCGTCTATGCCGACCTTTATCACAAACAATTTGAAAATGAGGAGGGCTGATGGCCGTCTTGCGGCTGTATCGTCTTTTCGCCTTTCTGGCTGCACCGCTTTTGCGCTTTCGGCTTCGTCAGCGTGCCGCCGCCGGGCGCGAGGAACAAAGCCGCATTGATGAGCGTTTCGGGCACGCCTCAGTGCATCGCCCAAAAGGTCATCTTGTCTGGGTGCATGCCGCGTCCGTAGGTGAGACCAATTCCGTTCTGCCGCTGATTGATGACTTATTGGAAACCCACCCAAAGAGCCATGTTTTACTGACCACCATCACGGTGACTTCGGCGGAAATCGTCGCCGCTTATCAAAACCGACAAACGGCAATGCGCCATCGCCTGACCCACCAATATGCCCCGCTTGACCGCACTGCCTGGGTCAATCGGTTCCTGGCGCATTGGCATCCGCAAGCGGCGTTTTTTGTCGAAAGCGAAATTTGGCCGAATATGATTATGGCCTGTGCGCGGCGCGGGCTGCGACCGGTGATGATTAACGGGCGCATGTCGCCGCGCTCCTACAAAAGATGGCAACGGTTTTCCGGCGCAGCGCAATTCCTGCTTGGCAAATTTGCACTATTGACCGCGCAAGATGAAATAAGTGCGTCACGTCTTGCGCGTTTGGGGATTGATAAGGTTGCGACACCGGGCAATTTGAAGCTCGATGCACCGCCTTTGCAGGTCGACGCGGATAAATTGGAAGCACTCAAAGAGCAATTGGCGGGACGCGCCGTCTGGTTGGCGGCGAGCACCCATCCGGGCGAGGAAGAACAGATTTTGGAAGCGCATCGCATGATCGGCGAAACGGTGAGCAAGCTCATAACGCTGATCGTGCCACGCCACCCCGAGCGCGGCGACAAGATTGCCGAAATATTGCGCCGCGCCGAAATTCCCCTTGCGCAACGCTCGAAAGGCGAATTGCCGAACGCCCCATGCGAAATTTATCTGATGGATACGCTGGGTGAAATGGGACTGGCCTATCGCTTGGCCGATATTGCTTTTATCGGTGGTACTTTAGTGCCGCATGGCGGGCAAAACCCGTTTGAAGCGGCACAGCTGGATTGTGCCATTTTGCACGGACCGCATATCGCCAATTTTGAAATCCTGTTTGACGACTTGACAGGTAAAGGCGCAGCGGCGGAAATCACAGATGCCGCAACGCTGGCCACACAGGTCAATGCATTGTTCAATAATCGCGCCGCCATTGAACAAATGAGTGCCAACGCCAAAACCTACAGCGCTGCAATGGGCGGAGCGCGCCAACGAATAATCGATTTGCTGGCGCCTTTCATGGAGGCACAAAATGACTGAGCCGCGTTTCTGGCAGTCACGCCGCCATCCACTGAGCCTTGCGCTCACGCCGCTATCATTGGTTTATGGTGGCGCGGAGGCAGCGCGCCGCAAGCTCACTCATGCCCAACATCCCGGCAAGCCGGTGATTTGTATCGGCAATTTGACGGCGGGGGGCGGCGGCAAAACCCCGACCGTGCGCTGGCTGGCAGAAAAAATGGCGGCGCAAGACAAGCAACCGGCCATTTTATCGCGCGGCTATGGCGGCAGCGAAAAGGGCCCGCTGAAAGTTGACCCGACGCAGCACATAGCCAGCCAAATCGGCGATGAACCGCTCATGCTGGCCGCCGATTGGCCGGTCTATATTTGTGCTGATCGCATGCAAAGCCTGCGCCTTGCCGTGCAAGACGGGGCTGACATGCTGATAAAAGATGATGGCTTTCAAAA
The DNA here is from genome assembly GCA_949498175.1 of Alphaproteobacteria bacterium. Classification (GTDB taxonomy): domain Bacteria; phylum Pseudomonadota; class Alphaproteobacteria; order RS24; family RS24; genus UBA8337. The sequence continues at coordinate 13,137 of CATDDF010000088.1, forward strand.
CCCGTCATTGGCGCATCACTTTAATTTGATTGTCGTCGACGGGGCGAGCGGGCTCGGCAATGAGCGGCTTTTGCCGGCCGGGCCGATGCGTCAACCCTTATCCGTGGCGGTGCAAAAGCTTGATGCGCTGTTGGTCATTGGCGCGGCGCGGCATGACAGCCTGGCCTTTTTGATGGATGCGGTTGAAGCCTTTGGCAAGCCGGTCTTCCATGGCCATATGCAAGCGACGGCGCCGGGGAGTGGCGCGGTGCACGGCTTTTGCGGCATTGCCAAGCCGGAGAAATTTCGTGCCAATCTTGCCGCACAAGGCTATCAGATAGACGGTTTTACAAGCTTTGCCGACCATCATGATTTTACCGAGGCCGAAGCGGCAAAATTATTGGCGCATGACATGCCGCTCATCACGACAGAAAAAGATATGGCACGCTTACAGGGCGCGCCGGCCGACAGCGCGCGCGCCGCATTGGCCCACCGCGCGGCGGTTTTGCCGATTGCCTTAAAGGTTGAGAATGAAGCGGCGCTGCTCGCCGCCATTAACACGGCCATGGTTGATGGGCAGGCCAATCAGACCTACAAAGCTTACTGATCGGGATTGCCTTCGGCCAATAGTGCCGGGTCAAGCCGCGCACCACGCCAAAACATCCGCCAATCGAGATGCGGGCCGGTCGAGCGGCCGGTCGAGCCGACCGTGGCGATCATATCGCCGCGCTTTACCTTGTCACCGACTTTCACCCGCAAACTGTCGAGATGCATATAGGCCGAAGTGACCGACAAGCCGTGATCGATAAACACCAAACCGCCTTCAAAATACATATCCGGCTCGGCCAATGTCACCGTGCCGGCTGCCGGTGCGGTAACGGGTGTGCCGCGTGGTGCTGCAATATCAATGCCGAAATGCGGGCGGCGCGCCTCGCCATTATAAAAACGTTGGCTGCCATAGACGCCGGTAATGCGCCCGCGCGTCGGCCAGACAAAACCTTCTGAAAAACCGCGTTGCGTGCTGGCAATGGCGCGCGCTTTTTTCTTCAGCTTGCCTTGCGCGATAATGCGCGGCCAGGCCTCATCGGGCGGTGTCACCATGGCCGGCGGCAGACCGTCAATGCGTTGGATATCATATTGGCGCGGCTTGAGCTTGATGGCCACGTTTTGACGTTTGCCCTTGCGCTGAAATGCGATCTCATGGCGTAAGGCTGAATCGCGGCCAAATCCCAATACTGTGCGCCCGTCAATTTGCGGCAAGGCTTCGCCGTTCAAAGAGACGCGCGTCGCATTTTGCAAATGCAACACCACCATGCCGCCTTGAGTGAATTGCCCGCTATGCGCCTTGACGAAATCGCGCGGTAAATCAATCGCTGCCGCGGCAAAAGGCAAAATAAACAGTAAAAGAAAGAAACTAGTTGCGCGCCGCATTGTCGAGTTCCGCTTGCATGGAAGCATCGGCATCGACATAGGCTTCTTGCCGCGCCACGCTCCAATAGCGCAAGTCTTCCAGCGCAATCTGCTTACCGGTCACGGCGCAGGTCACATAGGCGCCGGGCATGATGACGTCGAAATCGCCGTCGAGATATTTCAATTGTGCTTCACCACCGGCCATAAGCTCTCCTTTTTGCAGCGCTACAATAGCTGACCTTGCCCGCCATCGCCAGACGGTTTGGGTTTTGCTTTTTTCGGTTTGGTTTTGGGCTTGAGTGAGGATTTGGGTGATCTCTCACCTGCCTCGACCCGCGCCGCAACATGTTGCTCACCGGCCAGACGAATATCCAGCAGACTGCCCGTTTTGGCCTGCGCGGCGCGGCGCAGCGGCTTACCGCTTTCATCAAGCACCAGCGCAAAGCCACGCTCCAGCACATTTTCATGGCTCAATAGGCGCAATTGGCGGCGCATGGCCTCAAGCCCCGCCTGCTGCTGCTGCATCATGGTCTGCATATGCCGCGTCGCGCGCGCCATCAAGCCCCGCACCCGTTCATCGGCAAAACGCATGCGGCTCTGCAAAGCGGCGGGGGTGAGCCGCGCCGCGCTTTGTCCCAATCGCGCCGCTTGCTTGGTGATATTGGCTTGCAGGCCACCGGCCAGTCTTTGCACCACCGCATCCAGTCTTTGTGTCGGCAAAGCCAGTATGTCTTCAAGTTTGGGTAGGCCGCGCGCCAGCCCGTCAACATGCTGGCGCGTTTGTTCCAGCCGCCGTGTTTGTGCGCGCAAGAGCCGCGTTTCCATATCATTGATTTGCGCCGCCAAATCGGCCCGCACCGGCACCGCCATTTCTGCCGCCGCGGTCGGTGTCGGGGCCCGCTTATCGGCGGCATAATCAATCAAAGTCGTGTCGGTTTCATGGCCGACAGCTGAAATAAGCGGAATGTCGGATTGCGCTGCCGTGCGCGCGACAATCTCCTCATTAAAGCCCCATAAATCTTCCAGACTGCCGCCACCGCGCGCGACAATCAACACATCGGGGCGGGCCACCGGCCCGTTTTCAGGCAGTGCGTTGAAACCGGCAATCGCCTTGGCCACTTCTTCGGCGCATGTTTCGCCCTGCACACGCACCGGCCACACCAAGACATGGCGCGGAAAGCGGTCGGTCAGACGGTGCAAAATATCACGAATAACCGCGCCGGACGGGCTGGTAATCACGCCAATGGTTTCAGGCAAATAGGGTAAGTCGCGCTTGCGGCTCTCATCGAACAGGCCTTCGGCAGCGAGTTGCTTTTTGCGCGCTTCCAGCAACGCCATTAATGCGCCTTCGCCCGCCGGCTCCATCGCTTCGACGACCATTTGATAGCGCGACTGTCCGGCAAAAGTCGTCAGCTTGCCGGTAACAATGACTTCCAAACCCTGTTCGGGCTGCATGGTCAATTTTTGCGCCGTGCCTTTCCACATCACGCCCGACAAGACGGCTTTTTCATCTTTCACGTCGAAATAAACATGGCCGGAAGCGGGACGCGACACGCGACCCAACTCGCCGCGCACGCGGACGCGCCCGAAACTGTCTTCGACCAGCCTTTTGACCTGCCCCGACAGTTCGGAAACCGTAAGTTCCACAAGATTATCGCCGTGCGCGCTCACCCTTTTTCCGCTTTTCCCCGTTATCGTGTTATGTATTTCAACCATCATGACACGCTTTGCTTAAGAGACAAATATATGAGTGACAAACGCAATATTCTGGTTCTGGGATCTGGCGGGCGCGAACATGCGCTGGCCTGGAAAATCGCGCAAAGTCCGCTGCTCGGCACATTATACTGCGCACCGGGCAATGGTGGCATGGCAATATTGGCCGAAAATGTCGCGCTGGATATGGCCGACCATGAGGCGGTCATCAGCTTTTGCCGCGATAAGGCGATTGATTTGGTGGTCATCGGCCCTGAAGCGCCTTTGGTGGCCGGACTGGCCGACGATTTGAACGCCGCCCATATCGCCGCTTTCGGGCCCGGCAAAATCGCCGCGCAATTGGAAGGCTCAAAAGGCTACACTAAAGACTTATGCGCCGAGGCCGATATTCCGACCGCCGCTTATGGCCGTTTCGATAATGCCTGCGCCGCGCTTGAATATCTCGACACACAAAGCGCGCCGATTGTCGTGAAGGCTGACGGGCTGGCCGCCGGTAAGGGGGTGATTATTGCCGAGGATATGCAAACGGCGCGCGATGCGGTGGAAGATATTTTTGACGGCGCATTTGGTGAGGCCGGTGCCGAATTGGTGGTCGAAGAATTTATGACCGGCGAAGAAGCGAGCTTTTTTGTTTTATGCGACGGTGAAAACGCCCTGCCTATGGCCACGGCGCAAGACCATAAGCGTGTCGGTGACGGCGATACCGGCCCCAATACGGGCGGTATGGGCGCTTATTCGCCGGCTTCCATCATGACACCAGCCCTGATTGAACAAACGATGGAAACAATCATCAAGCCGACATTGGCGGCGATGGCGCGGCGCGGCGCGCCCTATCGCGGCGTCTTATATGCAGGTTTGATGCTGACACCGGAAGGCCCGAAACTGGTCGAATATAATGCGCGCTTTGGCGACCCTGAATGCCAAGTGCTGATGCTACGCTTGAAATCCGATATTGTTCCCGCGCTGGAAGCCGCCGCCACCGGCTCGGTCGCCAATATGACGCTCGACTGGCATGATGATGCGGCAATGACGGTGGTGATGGCGGCTGAGGGCTATCCCGGAGCTTATGATAAAGGCACGGTAATCAATGACCTCGACAAGGTAGACGCCGAGACCATGGTGTTTCATGCCGGCACGGCGCGCGCTGAAGACGGCACAATCACAGCCACCGGCGGGCGTGTGTTAAACGTCACGGCGCGCGGCAAAACAGTGGCGCAAGCGCAAGCAAGCACCTATGCTGGCGTCAATGCGATTGACTGGCCGCAAGGTTTTTGCCGCCGCGATATCGGTTATCGAGAGATTGCGCGCGAACAGCGCTGAGGGAGATATTGATGAAAGACGAAGGCGTCGAGAAATTTGGCGGCACGAAAGACGTTGCCGATACGCATAAATTCAACGAGCAAAATCTGGAAGATTATATGGCCGCCCATGTTGAGGGTTTTGAAGGGCCATTGGAAGTGCGCCAATTCAAGGGCGGGCAATCCAACCCGACTTATCAATTGGTCACACCGAACAAAAAATATGTCATGCGCCGCAAGCCGCCGGGTAAGCTCTTGCCTTCCGCTCACGCCGTCGACCGCGAATATAAAGTCATAACCGCGCTTGGCACGATTAACTTTCCGGTGCCGCGCACATATTGCTTGTGCGAAGATGAGAGCATTGTCGGCACCATGTTCTATATTATGGATATGGTTGACGGTCGCATTTTATGGGACCCGCAATTGCCTGATATTCCGAAAGAAGGTCGCCGCCCGATTTTTGAAGCCAAAATCGGCACTTTGGCGGCTCTGCATAATGCCGATTATAAAGCCATCGGGCTGGGTGATTTCGGCAAGGAGGGCGAATATTTCGAGCGGCAAATTTCGCGCTGGACCAAGCAATATCAGCTTTCCGAAACGCAAGAAATTACCAGCATGAACAAGCTGATTGACTGGCTGCCCGGCAATATTCCGGGCAATGATGAAGTGTCGATTGTGCATGGCGATTACCGCCTCGACAATATGGTGCTGCATAAAGACAAGCCTGAAGTGGCCGCCGTGCTGGATTGGGAATTGTCGACGCTGGGTCATCCGCTGGGCGATTTCACTTATCACTTGATGCAGTGGTATATGCCGAGCGATGCGGGCAGCACCAATACGCTGAAAGGTGCCGATTTTGATGCGCTCAACATTCCCGATGCGGCAGAATATACCCGTCTTTATTGCGAAGCGACGGGGCGCGACGGCATTGATAATCTAGATTTCTATATTGCCTATAATATGTTCCGTCTGGCCGGTATTTTGCAGGGTATTGTCGGGCGCGTGCGCGACGGCACGGCGTCCAACGCCCACGCCGCCGCCATGGAAGACCGCGTCAAACCGCTGTCTGACATGGGCTGGGAATATGCGCTACGGGCAGGGGCCGAAGGTTAAATCGTCAAGCGATACAACCTTCGCGTGTAACACCTTTCTTTTTTGCCTGTTATATTAAGGCGGCAATCAGCAGACGGCTGATTGCTGGGGAGGTAGAAGACCCCGTTCCAAGCGGTGGTGGCTAACGTTCTGTTAAATGCCATCGACATAAAACCGTCATCTCGACTTGGTCGGGGTGACGGCGGAATAAGGCTTTGGCTCAATACGCCGTCGGTCCGTCTCGGAGCGGTTCTTCTACCACCCCGGCGCTTCGATATATCGAAGCGTCGGCACGGTAACCGCAAAAGAAGGACAAAAAATGCGACCGGCAAAACCACAGCCAAGCTGGCTGCACCTATTGCTGGTGCGGTTCATCATCATTCTGTTTTTCCCCTATATTTTTCTGAAGGTCATTCTCAGGCTGGCTTTCAATTATAGTTTGCTGGGCATTGCCCTGCTGACCCCGGCTGATTGGACCGAAGAAGAAGAGGAAATGTTACGCAAAGCCATTTGGCGCGGCCGGCGACCGGAGCACCTGATATTCACCTTTTGGCGGCGCGCCAGGGATATTGAAGCCAAAGCGAGAGAATTGGGGCTGCTTTAGCCCCGAAACAAAAACACCACAAAGTCGATAATGGCGACAATGACCGTGGTATTGCCGATGGCCAGCATGTTGAAGCGGTGATTGACGGCGGCAAAGCCGGTCTTCAGCACGCCTTCAAGCCGCGCTTCGGTTTTTCTGACATCGCCGCGCACATCATCAAGCAAGAGGCGCGTCTTTTGTGTCTGCTCGTTCATATCACGACGCAGCGCCGCCAAATCCTGCTTGGTTGAAAACTGCCCGAACATATCGGCCTGTTTGTCGGCCAATAGCTCGGCTTGCGCCTCTTCCATACCGCTTTGGGTAAAATCGGAAATAAATTTATCTTTATCGAACGCCATGGCCGCGCTCCTTATTCTTGCTCTTGTTCTTATGCGTCACGCTATCATGCGGGGGTAAGAAATATCAATTGCGTATCGCCTTTGGCGCGCCGCTCGGCTTCACGATAATTTTCCGACACCGTCACCACACTGCGCTTGGCTTCTTCAATCACCACAATGGCATTATCGGTGAGGTGGGCGCGCAAAGCGGGCAATACGGCTTCGGCCAGCCCCTTGCCATAGGGCGGGTCGAGGAAGACCAAATCAAATTGGGCGTCGTCGAAACGCGCTTTACGCAAATCATGGCGCAAAAGCTGCGCTGCCGCATCGGCACCACAAGCCGCGATATTGGCTTTAATGGCAGCGCACGCAGCATGGTCATTCTCAACAAAAACGCAATGCGCCGCGCCGCGCGACAACGCCTCCAAACCCAAAGCGCCGGAACCGGCAAAGCCGTCCAGCACATGTAAGCCGTCAAAATCAAGCCGCGCCGCCATCATGGAAAACAGCGCTTCGCGATTGCGGTCACTGGTCGGCCGTGTGCCGCGTCCTTTCGGCGCGCCAAGCCTTGTGCCGCCCCATTTACCGCTTATCAGACGCATGGTCTTTTTTACGCTTCGGCTTATCGCTTTTAGGCTTGCCGCCCTTCATATCGCTGTCTTTTGGTATCGTGCCGTCGACAATAGCCTGCCAGTTTTTGCCAAGCTGCTGGCGCAGCACGCGGCGTGGCACTTCTTCAACTTTGCCGCTCTCCAGCTGGCCCAATTGAAACGGCCCGAAGCTTAGCCGTATCAATCGGTTTACTTTCAAATCCAGCGCTTCCAGCACTTTCTTAATCTCGCGGTTTTTGCCCTCGCGCAAGGCCATGGTCAGCCATACATTGCCGCCCTGCACCCGTTCCAGCGACGCATCAATCGAGCGATAATTCACGCCGTCAATCTCAATGCCTTTTTTCAACGCTTTCAAGCGCGCCTCATCGGCTTTGCCGAAAGCCCGCACGCGATAGCGACGCAACCAGCCGGTGCTCGGCAATTCCAAAAACCGCTTCATGCCGCCATCATTGGTCAGCAGCAAAAGCCCTTCCGTATTGATATCGAGCCGCCCAACCGTATTAACGCGCGGCAGGCTGGCCGGCAGTTTCTGAAACACCGTATCGCGCCCTTGCGGGTCGCGATTGGTGGTCACCAGACCGGCGGGTTTGTGATACCGCCACAAACGCGGCGGGTCGGGCTCGCCCACCGGTTTGCCGTCCACCGTGATGCGATCGCTCGGCGTGACATTCAAAGCCGGTGTGTCGAGGCGGCGGCCATTTACCGCAATGCGGCCATCGGCAATCATGCGCTCGGCATCGCGGCGCGAACACACACCGGCGCGAGCCAATACTTTGGCGATACGGTCGCCTTCAAATTGAGATTTCTTCTCCATAATTACGCACTGCTGTAGCACGCGCCGCGCCCGCCATGCTAGTGTCGCGTTTGATGAGTGATGATTTTATGCAAATGGCACTGGATGAAGCGCAGGCCGCCGCACAGGCCGGTGAAGTGCCGGTCGGCGCGGTGCTGGTCGGACAAGACGGCAAGGTTTTGGCGCAAACACATAATCACATGCGGCGCTTCAATGACCCGACCGCGCATGCGGAAATCCTCGCCATACGCCAAGCATGCGAAAAACTGGGCAATGAACGGCTTATGGGCTGCAGCCTTTATGTGACGCTGGAACCGTGCCCCATGTGCGCCGGTGCGATTGCCGAGGCGCGCATTGCCAAGCTGTTTTATGGCGCTGCGGATGTGAAAGGCGGCGCGGTTGATAATGGCGTTGCCTTGTTTGACCAAAAATCATGCCACCATGCACCGGAGGTAATCGGCGGCTTGCGCGAAAGCGATTGCGCTGCCCTGCTGAAAGAATTTTTTGCCCTGCGGCGAAATGGTTAGCCGCATAGGCGCTTTTTTGCTTGGCACTGGGCGTGCCATTTCATAGGATTTCGGCAATCGAAAGGGAGAAGAGAATGATTTTCGAACATAATGACCGCACCAAAGAGCTGATTGCCCGCGTTGAGGCTTTTATGGATGCACATATTTATCCCAATGAAGCGACCTATGCCGAGCAAATGGACGCGTTCCGCGCCGAAGGCAATCCGTGGCAAGTGCCGCCCATTATGGAAGAGCTGAAAGAAAAAGCCAAAGCTGAGGGCTTGTGGAATCTGTTCCTGCCGGAAAGCGAGCGCGGTTTCGGTCTGTCCAATGTCGAATATGCACCGCTTTGCGAAGTGATGGGCCGCGTCGGCTTTGCGTCGGAAGTATTTAACTGCTCGGCCCCCGATACCGGCAATATGGAAGTGCTGGAACGCTATGGCAATGACCGCCATAAGGAAGAATATATGGTGCCGCTGCTGAATGGTGACATTCGCTCGGCCTTTTTGATGACCGAGCCGCTGGTGGCCTCATCAGACGCCACAAATATTGAAACCAAGATTGAACGCGATGGCGATGAATATGTCATTAACGGGCGCAAATGGTGGTCATCAGGCGTTGGCGACCCGCGCTGCAAAATTGCCATTGTCATGGGCAAAACCAATCCTGATGCGCCGCGTCACCAACAGCAAAGCCAAATTCTTATGCCGCTCGACGCACCGGGCGTTGAAGTGCTGCGCATGTTGCCGGTCTTCGGTTATGACGATGCACCGCATGGCCATGCCGAAGTGCTGCTGAAAGATGTCCGCGTGCCGGCTGAAAATCTGCTGCTCGGCGAAGGCCGCGGCTTTGAGATTGCGCAAGGCCGTCTTGGCCCGGGTCGCATTCACCACTGCATGCGCACCATTGGTGTCGCCGAGCGCGCCCTGGAGAAAATGTGCGAGCGTTTGATGAGCCGCACGGCGTTTGGCAAGCGCGTTGCCGACCAAAGCATTTGGGAACAACGCATCGCCGAAGCGCGCACCAATATTGAAATGACCCGCCTGTTGACCATGAAAGCCGCCTATATGATGGATACGGTCGGCAATAAGGTTGCCAAAAGCGAGATTGCACAAATTAAAGTTGCCGGTCCGCGCATTGCCCTGCAAATCATTGATGACGCCATTCAGGCGCATGGCGGTGGCGGTGTCACCACCGATTTCGGTCTGGCGCGCATGTATTCAGGCATTCGCACATTGCGCATTGCTGATGGCCCCGATGAGGTGCACAACCGCACCATTGCCCGTCTCGAGATGAAAAAATATGCCGATCTCAGCCAAGCCGGCGATGCTGATTTGAAAACGCTGGATGTGCCGCGCTCATAAACGCGACATTGATACCCAACATGAAACCCCGCTCCGGAAACAGGGCGGGGTTTTTTCTTGCGCGCTAGCGCCGCCCGAACAGCCGTTCAATATCGGCCAGTTTCAATTCCACATAGGTCGGGCGTCCATGATTGCATTGGCCGGAATTGGGCGTCGCTTCCATATCGCGCAGCAGCGCGTTCATTTCATCCGTGTTCAAACGCCTGCCCGCGCGCACCGACGTATGGCATGCCAACGTGCCGGCAATGTCCTCCAGCTTTTCTTTCAACGCCAAACCGGCCCCAAGCTCGCGCATTTCTTCCGCCATATCGGCCAGCATCAGTTTCAAATCGGCACCATAGAGCATGGCCGGCACTTCGCGCAGCATCACCGCTTTGCGCCCCGCTTGGGCAGGGCCGAAATCTTCAATGACAAAGCCAAGCTCGGCCAGCTCATCAGCACGCGACAGCAATAACAATGCCGCCTCTTCTTCCAATTCCGCCACTTCCGGCACCAGCAATATTTGCCGCTTAATACCGGCCTCGGCAATTTGCGCCTTCATGCGCTCATAGACCAAGCGCTCATGCGCCGCATGCTGGTCAACAATCACAAAACCGTCATGCGTTTGCGCCAGCACATATGTTTCGTGCAATTGCGCGCGCGCCAGACCGAGCGGCAAATGCGCAGGTGCCGGTTCGGCCATCGTCGCAGCGGCTTGCGGGGTCGACAGCCAATCGGCCGCCGCTTCCGCCATGCCTTCCCCCATATTTTCAGCTGCGGGGCCTATCGGCGCTTGAAAGTCCCGTGCCGCGGCGAAATCTCCCTGCCGCGCCGCATCGCCCATATTGCCCCCCATATGACCATAACGAAACGCCGCCATGGTTTGCCCCGCCACAGTGGTGGAGGCGCGATGTCCGGCTTCGGCCAAAGCGGCGCGCAAGCCGCCGACAATCATCGAGCGAATGAGACCGGCATCTTTGAAGCGCACTTCGGTTTTGGCCGGATGCACATTGACGTCCAGCGCGTCTGAGGGCAGTTCGATGAACAAAGCCAGAGCGGGATGGCGATTGCCGGCGAGGAAATCTTGATAAGCACCGCGCACAGCGCCATTGAGCAGCTTGTCGCGCACCGGTCGGCCATTGACCACGAGATATTGTTTTTGCGCCGTCGCATGATTGAAGGTCGGCAATCCGGCAAAACCGTAAAGCCGCACCCCGTCGCGCGCCGCCATGACCGGCACGGCATTATCGGCAAAATCGCGTCCCAAAATAGCCCCCAGTCTTTTCAATTGCCCGTCTTCGCCGCCCTCCGGCGGATAGGCAAAGGTCTTGCGCCCGCCACTGGTCAGGGAAAAACCAATGGCCGGATGCGCCATAGCGAGACGCTTCAAAATATCGCCGACCGCGGTCGTCTCGGCGCGCTCCGATTTCAAAAATTTCAGCCGCGCCGGCGTCGCGAAAAACAAATCATGCACCTCGACCCGGGTGCCGCGCGTCCCCGCTGCCGGTGTTACGGGAGAAACTTTACCGCCATTGACATTGACCTTATGCGCACTGTCATCATCGGCCGTGCGGCTGGTCAGCTCAAGACGGGCGACCGCGCCAATGCTCGGCAACGCCTCGCCGCGAAAGCCGAGGCTGGTAATTTGAAACATGCGATTGCCGCCATCACCCTCAGGCAGTTTGGAGGTGGCGTGGCGTTCAATCGCCAAAGCCAGCGCGTCGGCGCTCATGCCATGGCCATTATCCTCGACGAGAATAAGCGTCTTGCCGCCGCTGGCGAGGCTGACATCTATTTGTGTCGCGCCCGCATCAATGGCGTTTTCGACGAGCTCTTTCACCGCGCTGGCCGGACGCTCCACCACTTCACCCGCTGCAATGCGGTTAATGGTGTCTTCGGGCAAGCGGCGAATGTCAGTCATTATTTTACCGCCATTTCCGACAAATAATGCTTGGCACGGGCTTTTCCGGCTTCCACTGCCGGTTGGTCAAAAGCGTCAATCACCAAACCGTCTGCCGCGTAAATCGTCTCAAGCTGAAAATGCATCAGCAAAGCGCCAATCGTCTCATCGTCAATGCTGTCCAACGCCATATGGCGCAACGGACGCCCGGCTTCCGCCAGCGTATCCATGGTGCCGCGCGCTTCCGCATCGACCAAATTGCCCATTCTATGACCGGCCAATGCGGCCAAGCCCTCATCATCGGCGAAACTTTCAGGCACGCCGGTGCCGCCGCCCCGCGTCTGATGGCTCAGCAATGTGTAAAATTTATCATCGGGCCCGGCCATATAAAGCTGCATTTGGCTGTGTTGGTCGACCGGCCCCAATGCGTTGACCGGCACCGAGCCTTTGCCTTCTTTACCGAGGCTCTCAGCCCAAAGCTGACGATACCAAAAGGCCAGACGCTCCAGCCGGTCGGCATAAGCCATCATCACGGAAATATTGCGCCCCGCCGCCATATGCGCCAATTGCGTGGCCGCCCCCAAAAGCGGCGCATAATCTTCTGCCGCGCCTGCAAGACCGGCCATGACGGAAGCCGCACCGGCGCGAATTTTCTCAACATCACCACCGGCCCAAATGGCCGGCAAAAGCCCGACATTGGTAAACACGGAAAAGCGCCCGCCAATTTCGTCTTCATGGTCAAGCAGCATAAAACCGTAATGCGCCGCCATGCGCCTGAGAGCATTATCGCCACGCCCTGATATGCCGCCCATATGCGCTCCAATATCCAGCCCCTGCGTCTCAAGCGCCAATATGGCGCCACCCGCTTGCATCATGGTTTCCGCCGTGCCGCCTGATTTCGATACGACGAGAAACCGCGTGGCACTTAAATCAGTATCGAGCAAGCGCGCATAGCTCTCGCCATCAAGATTATCGACAAACGCCAAATGCGGGCCGCTGATTTGTCCGGCCGGTGTCAAACAACCATGCACTTGCGCCAGCACTTGTGCCCCGAGGCTTGAGCCGCCAGTGCCCAGAATAAGAATGCGCGCTGCCCCGTCACCCAACTGCCCTGCCAGTTCTTGCATAGCCGCAACATCATCGGTTTTCGCGGCCAATTGCATATGCGGCAAAGGGGTTGCTTGGTAGCGCCGGTGCGCCTTGCTCAAAGCGGCCACAGCGCCGTCAAAATGCGGCTGCGCCGCGCCATCAAGGGCACGCGTCAAATCCTGCTGCATCATTACCTGTTTTCCTTATCGCTAACGACTCACGGGGTCAGTTTAACAGCAAGGGGCACGAAAACCACTATCGCCCGGCCTTTCAGGGCAGACCTTGCACAATAAATTTTCGCCGCTAGATTAGGCGCGATGAAAGAAGAGGAAACATATGAAAAGCTGATGCGGCGCGGGCTTGCCGGTGCTGCCGTGCTCGGCTTGTTAATAGCCCTCATAGCGGCAACGCCGACCGATCGCGCGCGCCTGTCTGAAGCGCGCGCTATAGCCAAAGTCAATGACCGTCATATTGACCGCACCGAATATGCCTCGGCCTATCAGGCGCTGTTATCGGATAAGAACAAAGCACCGACCGCCAATGACAAAAGGCTGGTACTCGACAGACTGATTGAAGAAGAATTGCTGGTGCAGCGCGGTATTGAAATCGGTTTGCTGGACGGCGATGCGCGCGTGCGCAAAACCGTGGCCATGGCCGTGATAGAATTCGTGCTGGCGCAAGGCGGTTCAGACGCGTTGAGCGAAAACAACTTGCGCAGCTATTATGAAGAGAACAAACATTTATTTGCGCCGGCCAATCGGCTGCAAGTGGCGCAAATTTTTATTCCCTATGGCGAGACACCCGATGATGCGGCCGTAATCGTTCAATTGGATAAAGTGCGCACGGCGCTGCGTCGCGGCGATGATTTCTCTGCCACCGCGCAAGCTTTGGGCACGGAAATTCTGCCGCCCTTGCCGCGCGTCATGCTGACACCGGCCAAAATGACCGATTATTTGGGGCCTGACCTCACCGCGGCCGCGGCACGTTTGCCGCAAGGCTCGATTTCAGATGCTTTGGCCGGGCCCACCGGTTGGCATTTTTTCAAGATTATCCGCAATCAGCCGGGCACCCCACCCGCCTTTGAAGATATTCGTCGTCAAATCGTCGATGCGCTGCGCCGTGAAAATAATGATGACGCTTTGCGCAACTATTTGAATTGGTTGCGCGGCCGCGCTGATATTGTGCTGGCCCCTGACGCGCCGCAATAGGCTTTTTGATGATGGTGCGGTGTTTTGCGTTTTGTTTATTGCTGGTCGGGCTCCTCTCGCCGAGTGCGGCGCACAATAAAAGCTTGAGTTTTTCAGATTGGTTTTGGGACGGCCGCGATTTGCATGTCAGCTTCACCGCACCGGCACGCGATGTCACCCTATTGCCGGAAGTTTTGACCAGCCAGGGTTTGGCGCAAGCCTTGACGCTTCATGTCGAAAAACATATGCGCTTGCAACAGGCCAATTCACGCTGCCGCCTGACGCGCGCCTTTGAAAGCGCACCGGCGCATAGCGACTATGTGCGCGTAACAGCGCGCTATGGCTGTTTTGACGAAAGTACACCGATTGAGATTCACAATCATGCGTTTTTCAATTTGGCGCGCAGCCATGTGCATTTTGCGCGCCTCTCTTTGCATGAAAACCCGGAATTAGAAGGTACGGAAATACTTTTCACCACCACCCAGCGCATGCATCGTATCGCCCCCAATGCCAATGGCATGATTGCCAGCAGCATGACATTTGGCGAAAATTTTTCGAGTCATTTTTGGCTCGGTGTCGAACATATTGTCACCGGCTTTGACCATTTGGCCTTCGTTTTTTGCCTGCTGCTGATTGGCGGCACGCGCAAACAAACGCTTTTGTTGATTACCGGTTTTACGCTGGGCCATTCCATTACCTTGGCGCTTGCCGTGCTCGGCATTGTCAGCACCAATAGCCAAGCGGTTGAAGCCCTTATCGGCTTTTCCATTGCCGTGGTAGCGGCCGAGCGCATATTGGTGCGCAATCATTTAATGCCCGTAACCGGCATGGTGGCGGCGGCCTGTTTTTTCGCACTGTCGCTTGTCTTTACCGTTATGGATGGCGGTTTCGGTCTGGGCCTGTGGGCCGGATTGACGCTTTTTTGTCTCGCCTATGGGCAAAGCGCCACCTCACAAAAAGAGGCGCTCAAATTGGCGCCGCTCATGACCCTCGCCTTCGGCCTGATACATGGCTTTGGTTTTGCCGGATTGCTCAGCGATATCGGCCTGCCGCCCGATAATGTCGCCAGCGCGCTGATCGGCTTTAATATCGGCATTGAAATCGGGCAATTGCTGGTCTTTGTGCCGCTGGTTGTGTTGGGACCTTATCTGCTCGAGGAATTGCCGACGCCGCCGATTAAATGGGCCGATATTGCGGCCCTTATCTTGACCGTTTTCGGTGTCTTTCTATTTGTCTCGCGCGCTTTGGCGTGACAAATGATTTGGCCTTTCGGGCGATTTGAAAATTGGTTAATCTCCGCATCAATCAAGGGAGATTTTACATGAATAATCGCTTTCTCGCCCATTCGGGCGCCAAATACCCCATCATTCAAGCGCCCATGGGATGGATTGCCCGCTCGCAATTGGCCTCCGCCGTGTGCAATGCCGGCGGCCTCGGCATTATCGAAACCTCATCCGGTGAAACCGATAATTGCAAAGCCGAAATTGAAAAAATGCCCGCGCTGACTGACGCGCCCTTTGGTGTCAATCTGCCCATCGCTTTTTTGAAAGATGACACAATGATGAATTATATTTGCGAAAGCGGCGTCAAATTCGTCACCACATCAGCCGGCTCCCCGGCCAAATATGTCGGCCCGCTGCAAGAGGCAGGAATTGTCGTCTATCACGCCGTGCCGACGGTGGAAGCGGCCATTCGCTGCGCTGACGCGGGCGTTGACGGGCTGGTCGCCGAAGGGGCAGAAGGCGGCGGCTTTAAAAACCCCGAAGAAGTCTCGACCCTCGTCTTACTGCAAGCGGTGCGCGCCGCCGTCGATTTGCCTTTGGTTGCCGCCGGTGGCATTTGCGACGGGCGCGGCATGGCAGCGGCTTTTGCATTGGGCGCGGAAGCTGTGCAAATGGGCACGCGCTTTGTCTCATCGGCCGAAAGTCCGGTGCATGACAATTATAAAAACGCCATTGTCGAGGCCCCGACCACCGGCACTTATGTGCTTAATAAAAAAGCCTCTCCCTGCATTCGCGCGCTTCGCACCGAGCGCACGCATAAAATCCATGAAGAGGGGCTGATGCCGCCTGAAACTTTCGCCAATATTCTTGACCTTTATTTCGGCGGCGATATGGAAGCCTCGGTCGGCCTCGCCGGACAAACGGTCGGGCTGATTGATGAGGTGAGGCCGGTTGCCGATATTATCGGCGATATGGTGACGGAATTTCAGACCATTGCCGAAAATATGGGTGGTCTGGCCAAAGGGTTTTAACCGGCCAGCTTGCAGGGTGAAACAAGCACCCCGTCTTCATCGGCGTAGATCCAATCGCCGGGGTGCACGGTGACACCGGAAAAATTGAGGCTCATGTCAAAACTGCCGAGGTCGCGTTTTAGGCTCTTTTTCGGGTGGCTGGCCAGCGCCTTAATGCCGACCGCTTCGGCGGCCAATTCGGCACGGTCGCGCACGCAGCCATGAATGATGATACCGGCCCAACCGTTTTGCGCCGCCAATTTGGCGAGATTGCCGCCAAATAAAGCGCAATTCATCGAACCGCCGCCATCGACCACCAACACTTGCCCGTTTCCCGCTTGCTCAACGGCAGCGCGCAGCTTGGTATTGTCTTCAAAGGTCAGCAATGTTTTGGCAGGCCCATGAAACCGCGTCTTGCCGCCGAAATCTTGATAGCCGGGCGCCAAATAGCGCACATCTTCATGCGCGTCGGATAAATCCGTGGTCATAAATTCTACGTCACTCATCATGCCATTCCCAAAACAAAGGGGCCTCGCGAATAAATCCGCAAGGCCCCTCAAAAAACAGAACCTGATTAGAATTGGTTCATTGTATTGTCTTCACCGGAGGCCAAGAGCGCCATATCGCCGGAGAAATATTCCTTATGGTCATCGCCAATATTTGAACCGGCCAAATCTTGGTGTTTGACCGAGGCCATGCCGCGGCGGATTTCACGACGCTGCACATCGCGCACATAGGCCAACATGCCGAGGTCGCCGAAATAACCTTCCGACAAAACATCTGTGCCCAATGCCGTATCGTGATAGGTCGGCAGGGTGATGAGGTGGTGGAAAATACCCGCTTCGCGCGCGCCGTCGGCTTGGAAGCTTTGCACCAGCCTATCGGCTTCTGCCGCCAATTCGCTATCGTCAAATTGCGGGTCCATCAGGCCTTGCGGGTCAGATGCGGGGTCGGGATAGGCCGACACATCTTTACCGGCTGCAACCCATTCGCCATGCACTTGATTGCGGAAGTTCAGCGTCCAGTTAAAGCTCGGTGAATTGTTATAGACCAGCTTGGCATTCGGAATGACCTCGCGAATGCGGCTGACCATACCGCCGATTTGCCCGACATGCGGACGCTCGGTTTCAATCCACAAAAGGTCGGCACCGTTTTGTAGCGCGGTAATGCAATCGAGTACGCAGCGATCTTCGCCCGAGCCGTCTTTAAAGGCATAAAGGCCATTGGGCAGACGCACCGGCTTGTAAGTCTTGCCGCCTTGCGTGACTACTTGGTCACCTTGACCGATATTCGACAAGTCAGTTACTTCTTCCAATTGCAGGAAAGCATTATATTGGTCAGCCAAGTCACCCGGTTTTTGCGATACGGGGATTTTCTGCGTCAGACCGGCACCTAGACTGTCCGTGCGCGCAACAATCACGCCATCATCAACACCCAATTCGAGAAAGGCGTAACGCACGGCGTTGATTTTCGACAGAAAGTCCTCATGCGGCACGGTGACTTTACCGTCTTGGTGACCGCACTGCTTGGCATCAGACACTTGGTTTTCAATCTGAATGCAGCAGGCACCGGCTTCAATCATTTGTTTGGCCAGCAAATAAGTGGCTTCTTCATTACCGAAACCGGCATCAATATCTGCGATAATCGGCACGATATGGGTCTCGTAATTGTCAATCGCGGCCAGCGCTGCATCGACATCGCCGCCATTTTTGCGCGCTTCGTCAAGGTCGACGAACAAATGCCGCATTTCGCGCGCATCAGCTTGGCGCAAGAAGGTGTAAATTTCTTCAATCAGACCGCTCACGGCAGTTTTTTCATGCATGGATTGGTCGGGCAGCGGGCCGAAATCAGATCGCAGCGCGGCCACCATCCAGCCTGACAGATAAACATAAGATTTATCCGTGGTTTTGCGGTGACGCTTCACCGCCATCATCATTTGTTGCGCGGTAAAACCGTGCCAGCACCCCAAAGACTGCGTATATTTACTGCTGTCCGCGTCATAATCGGCCATGTCTTTGCGCATAATGCGGGCCGTATAGCGGGCAATATCGAGGCCGGTTTTGAAGCGGTTTTGAAGCTCCATACGAGCGGCATATTCCGGGTTAATGGCGGCCCATGCAGAACCGGCGGCTTTGATTTGTTCGGCTTTTTGAGCCACAAGATCGGTGTATTTCGTCATCTCAAATTCCTCCAAAGGAGTTACGGATGAGCAGGACATACACAGATGACAGGCTGATGTCGAGCGAATCTTAAACTATTGAAAATATTAAAGTAAAAAAATTTACACAAAAAGCAAGAATATCTGTTATATATGTAAACATTGTAAACTTTATTAATCGGAAACAAGCCTAAAGGCTTGATTCAATGAGAGCTTTTTCACGGGGTATTATTTGGCTGAAGCGGGAAAATTGGTGGAACGCAAGCTGTTTGCCGGCGCCCGCGTGCGCCGTTTGCGCCGCGAACAACGTATGACGCAAGCGGTGATGGCCGAGTCGCTCGGCATTTCGACCAGCTATCTCAATCTGATTGAACGCGACCAACGTCCCATTTCAGCGCAAATATTGCTACAATTGGTCGAAGTGTTCGACATTGATCCGCGTGGCCTGGCCGGTGACGAGGAAGCACGCGCGCAAACGCAATTGCATGAAGTGTTCTCCGACCCGATGTTTCGCGACACGCCGCTCTCGCGCGCCGAGCTGAAAGATTTGGCCGCCGCCAGCCCTGCCGCCGCCGATGCAGTGGCGCGGCTCTATCAATCCTTGCTGCAAAGCCGCGCTTCCAATGCGCTTTTGGCCGAGCAATTGGCCGGTGGTGACGCGGTTGACAGCTCAGGTAATGCGCTGGCGCTTGATGAGGTGCGCGATTTCATTGCGGCGCAGAATAATTATTTTGCCGCCCTCGATGAGGCGGCAGAAGCACTGCATGAGGAGGCCGTCGCCGGTCATGACGAACCCTATCTTGCTTTGCGGGCGCGGCTGGAAGAACGCCATAAGGTAAAGGCCCGCATTGCCCCGATTGAGGTGATGGACAATACGCTGCGCCGCTATGACCGCCATCGCCAGACGATTTTCCTGTCGGAATTGCTCGACCAGCCCGGGCGCTCTTTCCAACTGGCTTATCAACTCGCCTATTTTGAACAAATGCCGGCCATTGAGGACATTATCGTCAGCGCCGGAATGGAAAGCGAGGAGACGCGCACCGTGGCGCGCATTTCTCTGGCCAATTATTTCGCCGCCGCTGCGCTCATGCCCTATGACGCGTTTTTGAAAACAGCGGAGGCCAATCAATATGACATTACGCTTTTGGGGCGGCGCTTCGGCACCAGTTTTGAGCAAGTGTGCCATCGCCTCACCACTTTGCAACGCCCGGGCGCCCGCGGCATTCCGTTTTTCCTTATCCGCGTCGATAATGCCGGCAATATTTCAAAGCGCTTTTCGGCCGGCGGGTTTCACTTTGCCCGCTTTGGCGGCACCTGTCCGCGCTGGCATGTGCATGATGCATTTCGCATCCCCGGTAAAATCTCTACCCAGACCGCGCAAATGGAAGACGGCACGCGCTATTTCTCCATTGCCCGCACGGTGAGCCGCGACAATTCAGGCTTTGGCGTGCCAGACAATCAATTTGCCATCGCCATGGGCTGCGAGATTAAACATGCCGAAAAATTGGTTTATGCACGCGGCATGAATCTCGAAAATGATGAAGGCGACACACCGATTGGCGTCAATTGTCGCTTGTGCGAACGCCGCGATTGCAATCAGCGCGCCACGCCATCGGTCAATCGGGCGCTTCGGCTCGATGAACATGTGCGCGGCCTTTCCCCGTTTGACTTTTAGGCGAGATGCGATAGGAAAACCCCATGACTGAGAACAGCGAGCAACCGTCTAAGCATAAAGCCAAGAAGCAGAAAAAGTTCAAGCCGAAGGCGCGCACGCCCCGCGGCTTTCGCGATATGACGGGGGCTGAGTTGCGGCTGCAAAACCAAATGCTGCAAACCATATCCGAGGTCTATGAGGCTTACGGCTTCGCGGCTTTGGACACTTCCGCCTTTGAATATGCCGATGCGCTGGGCAAGTTTTTACCCGATGATGACCGCCCCAATGAGGGTGTGTTTGCGCTCGAAGATGATGACGGGCAATGGATGAGCCTGCGCTATGATTTGACCGCGCCTTTGGCGCGCCATGTCGCAGAACATTATGACCGCCTGCCCAAGCCGTTGCGGCGCTATCAATTCGGGCCGGTTTGGCGCAATGAAAAACCCGGGCCGGGGCGTTACCGCCAATTCATGCAAATCGATGCCGATACGGTGGGCGCGGCCAATCAGGCGGCCGATGCCGAGATTTGCATGATGGCAGCCGATTGCATGGAAGCTTTGGGCATTGAGCGCGGCGATTATCTGGTGCGCATCAATAATCGCAAAATCATGGACGGGCTTTTGGAAGCCATCGGCCTTGAC
This sequence comes from Alphaproteobacteria bacterium, assembly GCA_949498175.1. Lineage (GTDB taxonomy): Bacteria > Pseudomonadota > Alphaproteobacteria > RS24 > RS24 > UBA8337. The sequence continues at coordinate 33,665 of CATDDF010000088.1, forward strand.
CCGCTAGCAGAAGATTTTGAGACGCGCCGCCTGACCATTTTGCGCGCCATGGATAAATATGACCGGCTCGGGCTCGACGGCGTGACAGCGCTATTGGGCGAAGGCCGCAAAGATGAAAGCGGCGATTTCACCAAAGGCGCAGGTCTCGATGCGGCACAAATCGACAAAGTGGCGCAAATGGTGGCCATCAGCGTCGATGATCGCACAAGCGCGCTGGAGGGCATGGCCGCATTGGTTAAAGACACTGAAAGCGGCAAACAGGGGCTCGATGAATTGGCCGAGATGGCGGCATTGTTCACCAAGCTTGGCTATCAAGCTGACCGCCTCGCCATTGACCCCAGCGTGGTGCGCGGCCTCGGCTATTATACCGGCCCGGTTTATGAGATTGAGCTGACCTTTGAAGCCGAAGATGAAGACGGCGAATTGGCGCGTTTCGGCTCGGTTGGCGGCGGCGGACGCTATGATGATTTGGTCAAGCGCTTTAAGGGGATTGAAATTCCCGCCACCGGCATTTCCATCGGCGTGTCGCGGCTGGCCGCGGCGCTAACCTTGCTCGGCAAGGGCGATGCCGCCGAACCGGCTCCGCTTGTCGTCGTTACGGTGATGGATAAAGAAACCCGCCCCGATTTGATGGCTACGGTCGCCGATTTGCGCGCCGCAGGCCTGCGCGCTGAGCTTTATATGGGCGACAGCGCCATGAAAGCGCAATTACGCTATGCCGACGCGCGCGGGGCGCGTTTGGTCGTAATTGAAGGCGAAGATGAACGCGCCGAAGGCGTGGTGACGCTGAAGGATTTACGGCTGGGGGCAGAAAAATCGGCAGAAATTGAGGATAATGTCGAATGGCGCGCCTCAGAACATGCGCAAAAACAGGTGAAAAAGGCCGATTTGGTTGCTGAGATTCAGAAAATAATTTCATAATTTATGAAATTATGACCCTTATATAAAATTTACATTTTATTTGAATTTCATTTAAATTAAATTTTACCCTCGTCAGTTCATTTTCATTGACTTTGAATTGCGTTCCGCCTAAATAGGCTTATGGAAGAACGCCCGCAAACCGCTATTAAACCAAGCCGCCTGTCCTCAGCCAGCGACGTCATTGACGCGCTGGGCGGCACCAATGCCGTGGCCGAACTGCTGAATATCGGCGCGTCCTCGGTTTCCAACTATCGCAAACAGGGGTTTCCCGCCCGCAGCCATTTCATTTTAGCCAAAATTTGCGCGGAACGCGGTCTCGATGTCGCCGATGCAGTGTTTGGCGGTTATCAGGTCAAAACCAAGCCGGCACCCTATCGACCGGCACCCCATCCATCAGCACAAAGTCCGGGCGCTTTGGCGCGGTTCGAAGAAGCCGGTTTCAAACGCTTGTCTCTGCCGATTTTGCAGCCCGCCGCGCCTTTTATTGACCGTATGGGGCCGGAAATGCAGCGCCGCCTCTTTACCTTTACCGATCCGGGCGGCGAGCAGCTTTGCTTGCGCCCCGATTTGACGATTCCGACCGCTTTGGCGCATATCGCGTCGGGCAAAAGCGGCACCGCGCGCTATTGCTATCAAGGCACGGCCTTTCGCTACCAGCCGCGCGGCAGCGGCCAGCCGGAAGAGTTTACCCAGCTTGGACTTGAGATAATCGGCGGTGCATCTGCTGGCGAAGATGGGCTGGCCGATGATGTGGATGTGTTGACGACCATCATCACCTTATTGGGTGAGGCTGGTCTTAAAGACAATCTGCGCTTCAATTTTGCCGATTTCGATATGCTGGCGCATTTTTTGGAAGAGCTGGATTTGAGCGCGGCGGCGCGTGAGACAGTGTGGCGGCTGGTCGGTTTGGCCGATAATGCAGAGGATTTCAAGCGTCTGGCTAATTTGAAAAATGCCCGTCCCATTTCGCAAAAAGATGCCGAGAAGCAAATTGAGACAGATGCGCTGATTGTCGGGCGGTCAGGTTCAGAAATTCTGGCGCGCATTGCGCGCAAAGACAGCGAGATTCTTGATGATGGACATATTGCTGTTGTTTTCAATTTTCTTTCCGCCCTCGCGGCACCCAATGGCATTGAAAAAATAACCGCCGACTTTCCAAATATGAAAGTCTGGTTCGACAGGCGCGTCAGTCAATTGGCTGATGCCGTTTTGAGCCATGTGACAGGCGCAGCTAAATTGCAAGATATTCACTTCGCTCCCAGCATTTCACGCGGCATGGCCTATTATACCGGCCTGTCCTTTGAAATTTACGCAAGCGGTCTCGACCGCCCGATTGCCGCCGGTGGCCGCTATGACGATCTGCTGCACAGTCTCGGCGCGGCTGAGCCCCTATCGGCAGTCGGCGGTGCCATTGCTTTGGAACGGCTGAACCGAGCGGTGGAGATGCAATCATGAGCGCGCTTATTCTCGCCATTCCCTCAAAAGGCCGCTTGGAAGAAGCCGCGGCGGAGATTTTTGCCAAAGCCGGGCTGAAATTGAGGCGCGATGGTGCGCGTGGCTATCGCGGTAGCTTGCCCGGCCTTGACCATGTGCTGGTTGAATATGTGTCGGCCGGCGATATTGCCGCGCGCCTTGCCGAAGGCTCGGTGCATATGGGCATTACCGGCGAAGATTTGTTACGCGAAGAAATCCCCGATATGGAGAGCGCCGTGCAGCTATGTTTGCCGCTCGGCTTCGGTCAGGCTGATGTGGTGGTTGCCATTCCCGATGGCTGGGTCGATGTCACCACCATGTTTGACTTGGCCGATGTAGCGGCTGAGTTCCGCACCCGTCATGGCCGCCTCATGCGTGTTGCGTCAAAATATGAGCACCTCACCTATGATTTCTTTATCCGCCACGGGGTTGAGTTTCAGTGGCTGCCCAGTTTCGGGGCTACCGAAGCGGCGCCCAATTCCGGTGCGGCGGAGGCCATTGTCGACATCACCTCAACCGGCGCGACTTTGAAAGCCAATGATTTACGCATACCCGA
>CATDDF010000089.1 GCA_949498175.1 Alphaproteobacteria bacterium
GCATTTTCATTATCGCCGGGTTGCGGCTGGAAGCTCTGCAGAATGCGGTAATAATGCTCAGCATGCTGTTGGTAGTTTTCCGCCATGACGCGGTCACCGGCCGACATGGCATCGCGGGCCAAGCCTTGGTATTTTTCATAGACCTGACTAGCCGTGCCGCGCACGCGCGCATCGGGGCCATTGCTGTCATAGCTGCGGTTGACGGGATTTTGTTGGCGACGTCCACGCCCACGAGACCGTTTCATCTGACTTCCAATATCGTTTGTTGTTGACCGGTTTTGACCAGCCCCTTCAGGTTTTCATCTACCGATGCGACACTCCAAATGCCCTCATAGCGAAATTAAGCTGACCGTTTGGAGAAATTCACGAGCAGGTTTCGACACACCGCCCTTTGAACAAAGGCAACCTAGCCCTTCGGCGATTATTTTTCAAACCCCTTTTTTATTTTTCTTGAGCTTTTTTGTCCCTGCAATATTCGATCGCGACCAGCCAAATCCTGTTTCACCTCAATATTGTCAAATCCCGCCTCGGTCATCAACTCGCTGACCGCCTCGGCTTGGCCCGCACCAATCTCCAAAAGCAAATGCCCGCCGCTTTTCAACCGCGCAAAAGAAGGCTTTATGAGACACCGATAAGGGCCAAGCCCATCGCCTCCGCCATCCAAAGCAACGCGCGGGTCAAAAAGGCGCACCGCCTTATCAAGCCGGTCTATTTGACCCCTTTCAATATAGGGTGGGTTGGCAACAATCATATCGGCTGTCCGCTTTATGCCGCGTAACCAATCACCATGGCGCAAAGCGATGCGCGCGCGCAGGCCAAGAAGATGCGCATTGCGGCGCGCCATATGCAAAGCAGCCGGACTTTTATCAATGCCGAGACCCCGCGCCATTGGCCGCTCGGCCAAAAGGGTCATCAACAGACATCCCGAGCCGGTGCCCAAATCAATCAACTGCAAATCTTGCGCTTCGGGCAAAAGCGGAAGCGCCGCCTCAATTAAAGTCTCACTGTCAGGGCGTGGGTCCAGCACCGCTTGGCTGACTTGAAAACGCCGCCCCCAAAATTCCTTATGACCGATAATCTTGGCAACCGGCCTGCCCGCCGCGCGCTGGGAAGTGACTGTTCGCGCCGCGCTGTCGAGCCCGAGCGGTATCGGTGTCTCGGCTTCAAGCGCCAATTGCGTCTCGTTCAGCCCCGAAATATGCGATAATAAAAGCCGTGCATCCAATGCCGCCATATCGCAATCGGCAGCGCGCAATTTTTGCGTCATGTGACGCTGCAAGTCAGCAAAACTTTTCGGCGTGCTCACGCCGTCTCGTCGACAGCGGCGAGGCGCTGCGTCTGGTCCTCGCGAATAAGCGCTTCGACCATTTCATCCAGTCCGTCACCGGCGAGAATTTTTTCCAGCTTATGCATGGTCAAATTAATGCGGTGATCAGTGACGCGCCCTTGCGGAAAATTATAAGTGCGAATGCGCTCCGAGCGATCGCCTGAACCGACTTGGCTTTTACGGTCGGCGGCGCGTTCACTATCGGCGCGTTCGCGCTCGGCCTCAAACAGCCTGGCGCGCAAAACCTGCATCGCCTTGGCGCGGTTTTTATGCTGCGATTTTTCATCTTGCTGCGACACGGTAATGCCGCTCGGCAAATGGGTGATACGCACAGCACTGTCAGTGGTGTTGACCGATTGGCCACCCGGGCCGGAAGCGCGAAACACGTCAATGCGCAAATCTTTTTCCTCAATTTTAACATCAACCTCTTCGGGTTCGGGCAATACCGCAACGGTGGCAGCCGAGGTATGAATGCGTCCGCCGCTTTCGGTTTCCGGCACGCGCTGCACGCGGTGCACGCCGCTTTCAAATTTCAAACGGGCAAACACACCCTTGCCGCGAATGGCGGTGACAATCTCCTTAAAACCGCCGACCTCGCCTTCGGATTGGCTGATGATTTCCGACTTCCAACCGAGAATATCGGCATAGCGCGTATACATGCGGAACAAATCACCGGCAAACAGCGCCGCTTCATCGCCGCCCGTGCCGGCGCGCACTTCGACAATCACGTTTAATTCATCGGCGCTGTCTTTCGGCAAGAGAAGAATTTCCAAAGCGGCTTCCATGACCGGCAATTTTTCCTCAAGTTCCGGCAACTCCATGACCGCCAGTTCGGCCATTTCTTGGTCATCGCCATCTTGCAGCGCGCGCAAATCCTCAACCTCGCTCAACGTCGCGCGATAATCGCGAATCGCCGTCACCAGCGGGTCAATCTCGGCATATTCTTTTGACAATTCGACAAAACGTTCAGGCGGCAATTCGCCGTTCATTTCTTCCTGCAATGCTTCAGCGCGCGCCAAAATGGCGTCAAGCCGCTCAACTGGTAGCATGGCTAATTTCCTTTAATCGTTTTTTGCGCCGCCATTTCCGCCGCTTTAGTTTCAACCAATTCGACCAAATGATCGACCATTTCATCATGCGGTTTTTTATGATCAGGTTGACCTGCCAGATAAACCATGCCGGCCTCGCTACCACCGCCGGTGAAGCCGACATCGGTCTCACGCGCCTCGCCCGGCCCATTGACCACACAGCCGATAATCGACAGGGTAATCGGCTCGGCAATATGCGCCAAACGCTGCTCCAGCGTTTCCACCGTCTTAATCACGTCAAAGCCTTGCCGGGCACAAGACGGGCACGAAATAATAGTAACCCCGCGATGCCTGAGCCCCAAGCTTTTGAGCATTTCAAAACCGACTTTCACCTCATCGATCGGGTCGGATGACAGCGAAACGCGGATGGTATCGCCAATGCCGGCCCATAAAAGATTGCCCAAGCCAATGGCTGATTTCACCGTGCCGCTGACCAACCCGCCCGCTTCGGTAATGCCGATATGCAAAGGGCAATCAACCGCCTCGGACAGCTTTTGATAGGCCGCAACCGACATGAAAACATCCGATGCTTTGACCGAAATTTTATATTGGTCAAAGCCGTGTCGCTCCAATAAATCGACATGATAAAGCGCGCTATCGACCATCGCATCGGGACACGGCTCACCATATTGCTCGAGCAAATCTCTTTCCAAAGACCCGGCATTGACACCGATACGAATCGAACAGCCATTGGCTTTGGCTGCCGCCACCACTTCACCGACGCGTTTATCATCGCCAATATTTCCGGGGTTAATGCGCAAACAAGCCGCCCCCGCTTCCGCCGCTTCAATGGCGCGGCGATAATGAAAATGAATATCGGCGACAATCGGCACTTGCGCCGCCGACACAATATCTTTCAAGGCTTTTGTCGATGGCTCATCAGGGCATGAGACGCGGACAATATCGGCGCCGGCTTCTTCCAGTGCTTTGACTTGCGCAATGGTTGCCGCGGCATCATGCGTCGGCGTATTGGTCATGGATTGCACGGCGATTGGCGCGTCCCCGCCAATGGGTAAATCACCGACCATGATTTGACGGCTTTTGCGCCTTTCAATATGTCGCCAAGGTCTCAGCATAATGTCTCGCTAACGCGATTTGGCCAGTATCGCGGCCCGCTCAATTTTACGCGCCGTCAGAATCTGGCCGCGCCTGCCGACCGATCCGACAGATGCATCATTTACAAAAAATTCCAGCGCACCAGCATCGCGCGTCGCCAGCGTATAAGCACCGTCATCCAGCGTGAAACCTTCGCCTTTTCTTATGATGGAGGAGAAAAGCACACGCCCCTCATTGCTCTCAACACGCATCCATGTGCGCCGCACCGCGCGAATTTCGATAATGGCAGCGTCGGCAGTCTCATTGGCCAGTGGGCTGATTTCTTTAACGTCAACCGCCGGCGCATCAACATTATTGATCGGCGGCGACGCGGCCACGCCTTCACCAAAGCGTTCAGGCGCAGCCGGTGCGGACGCCGTTTCATCGGTCGATGGTTTTTCCGGCACAGCTTGCGGGACGGGCGCCACCGGCGTCTCAATTGGCGGCGCGGTGGCCTCAGCGATACGTGAATTTTTCCCAACATCACCGGCCCCACCGGCTATCAGCCAAAGAATATAAACGACAAAAACCGCCGCCACACCAATCGCAATTTTCAGCCCGCCCGATACCGGTTCATATTCGGTTTGCGGATTGGGGCCTTGGTCCTCCAAATGAGGCACGGCGACCGCCGCTTTATAGCGCTCGATAAGCTCACCCGCATTGAGCCCCAAATGGGTGGCATAGGTGCGAATAAAGCCGATGGCGTAAACGCTTCCCGGCAGGCGCTCAAAATCATCATTTTCCAGGGCCTGCAAGTGGTCGGAGCGGATTTTCAGCAGAGCTGAAATATCATCAAGCGTTGCATTGGCGGCTTCGCGCGCGGCGCGCAAATTATCGCCAATCTTCTCGCTTGTTGCGGCGGTATCGCCTTCATTCATGGTTTTGCCCTTTCGGCGCTTTTCTCAGTCGCCATGATTATCACAATCTGACGCCCTGTGCATCCGCGATTTCACGTATCAGCGGCCGCAAATCCGAGCGGCCAGTTTCCATTACCTCGGCGATCGCGGCTGACAGTTTTTGCGTATTGACCGAACGCACCGTGCGCTTGACCGGCCCGATAGAGGCTGATGGCAGCGAAAAACGGCGATAGCCCAGTCCCAAAAGCGCCATCGCTTCCAAAGGTCGCCCGCCCAATTCACCGCAAATTGACACCGGCACATCATGCGCATCGCAGATTTCACGCACTTGTGCCAAAAGCCGCATGGCAGCGAGCGAGAGAAAATCATAACGGTCGCTGGTTTGCGGGTTGCCGCGATCGGCGGCAAAGAAAAACTGCATCAAATCATTGGTGCCGACCGAGAGGAAATCAAGCTCCGGCAGAAGCCGGTCCAATTGAAAAACCAGCGCCGGCACTTCCAGCATGGCCCCAATCTCAATCTTCTCCGGCATGTGATGCCCGAAACCGGCAAGCCGGTCGCGCTCGGCAAACAACATTTCGCGACTTTGGATAAATTCTTCCAAAGTGGTGATGAGCGGAAACATAAGCGATAATTTGCGCCCCGCAGCGGCGCGCAAAAGCGCGCGCAATTGCACCCGCACCAAGGCCGGCCGGTCCAGTGCCATGCGCGTGGCGCGCCAGCCCATGGCCGGATTTTCTTCTCCCGCCATACGCAGAAAAGGCAGGACTTTATCCCCACCGACATCGAGCGTGCGAAACACCACATCACGCTCGCCAACCCTATCAAGCACGGCGCGATAAAGCTCAGCCTGCTCGCTTTGACGCGGCAGACGCGCCGATACCATAAATTGCAATTCAGTACGGAACAGGCCGATATTCTCCGCCCCGCTATCGCCCAGCGTTTCCACATCGACCATCAGGCCGGCATTTTTGTCGAGGCGGATTTCTGTTCCGTCGCGGGTCACCGCAGGCAAGTGTTTGATGCGCGCATAACGCTGCATGCGCTTGGCGCGCAAGCGTGCGCGATTGGAATAAGCTTCGACAATATCGCTTGGCGGGTTCAAATGGGCTTCATCGCCATCTGTATCAAGAATAACCTCCTGCCCGTCGCGCGCCGCATTCACAATACCGCGCGCGTCGCCCAGCATGGGCAGGTTCAAGGCGCGCGCAACAATTGCCACATGGGCACCCAAGGCGCTTTCTTCCAAAATCAGCCCGCGCAATTTTTTCCGGTCATAGTCCAATAATTCAGCCGGGCCCATTGTCCGCGCCAACAATATCGCGTCACGCGGCAGCTTATCTTGCGAAGCCAATTCAGCGCGCCCGGACAAAATGCGCAAAAGCCGGTTCGACAAATCTTCAAAATCATGCAGTCGGTCGCGCAAATAAGCATCACGCCGCCCGCCCAGCCTTGCGCGCATGGCATTATTGACACGTTCAACCGCCGCTTCCGCCGTCAGACCGGTACCGATGGCGTCGCGCATGCGGCGCAGCCAACCGCGGTCATTGGCAAACATGCGATAGGCTTCCAAAACCTGCAAATGCTCACCGGCATGGCTGACATCTTCCGTGGCCAGCAAATCATCAACATTGCGGCGCAACTTATAAATCGCCGCCGACAAACGCGCGTCCTCCTCATCGGCATCATCGCTAATGAGACGGGTCACTTCGACACGCGGCTCGTGCAAAACAACATGCCCCATGGCCAGCCCCTCGGTCAGACCGCGCCCCTTAAACAAGCGCGGCGCATCGGGATCGGCTCCATCATCGGCCGTCTCTTCACCACTGGCCGAAAGCATTTCGGCCAGCACCATGGCGACGGTTTGCAGCGCCTCAACTTCCTGGTCGGCAAAATTGCGCTTTTCGGCATTTTGCACCACCAATACGCCGGTCACGTCACCGCCGCGCAAAACCGGCACACCGACAAAGCTTAAAAACGGGTCTTCACCGGTTTCCGGGCGATAAGCAAAGCGCGGATGCGACGGTGCATCGGCCAAATTAAGCGGGCGCTTATGTTGCGCAATATCGCCGACCAGACCTTCGCCAATATGCAATATGGTTTGGTGCACGGCTTGCGGGTTCAACCCTTCCGTAGCGCATAATTCCAGCCCGTCGCGCCCGCGACGTAAATAGACCGAACATACGGCCGTGTTCATGCTGGCAGCAATCAATGTCACGATTTTATCGAGGCGTTCTTGCCGTGCTCCACCATCAGCCATGACCTGGCGCAGGCGGCGCAACAAAATTCGGGGTCCTTCAGCAGAAAGGGGCACCTTTTTTGAGCCAGTCACCCGCAGGTGTTAACCGGCAGCCTCCGCATCAAGGCCGTAAGCGGTATGCAGCGCACGCACGGCCGGTTCCACATAATCCGCGTCAATCAGCACGGATATTTTGATTTCCGATGTCGAAATCACATGAATATTAATGTCTTGCGCGGCCAATTCTTTGAACATTTTTTGCGCCACACCGGCATGGCTGCGCATGCCGACACCGATAATGGAAATTTTTGCCATATCGGGGGCGCTTTGCAATTGGCGATAATCAAGCTTGCCTTTTTCCGCCTCGATCGCTTTAACGGCGCGCTCAATCTCATCTTGCGACACGGTAAAAGTCACATCTGTGGTTTTGCCGTCGGGCGACATGTTTTGCACAATCATATCGACATTGACCGCCGCATCAGCAAGCGGGCCGAAAATCTGCGCGGCCACACCGGGTCGGTCGGGCACGCCCAAAAGGGTCAGCTTGGCTTCATTGCGGGCATAGGCGATACCGCTGACAATCTCATGTTCCATAATCTCATCCTCATCACAGATAAGCGTGCCGACTATATCATCTGCCGCCATATTTTTGAATTTCGCATCATCGGGCGCGTCAAAACTGGAGCGCACTTGCAAACGCACATGCTGGCTCATGGCCAATTCGACCGAGCGGGTTTGCAAGACTTTTGCGCCCAAAGAGGCCATTTCCAGCATTTCCTCATAGGAAATACGATGCATTTTCTGTGCCGCCGGCACCATGCGCGGATCGGTCGTATAAACGCCATCGACATCGGTATAAATATCGCAACGATCGGCATTCAAGGCGGCGGCCACTGCAACGGCGCTGGTATCAGAGCCGCCGCGCCCCAAAGTGGTGATGCGGCCATTGCCGCTAATGCCTTGAAAACCGGCGATTACCGCCACACGACCCTCTTCAAATTGCGCTTCCATAGCGGCGACATCAATATCCTCAATGCGCGCCGCGCCGTGCACATCGCTGGTTTTCATGGCAATTTGCCAACCCAGCCATGAACGCGCGGCAATGCCCAAATCCTGCAATGCCATGGCCAAGAGCCCGACACTGACCTGTTCACCGGCCGAAACCACAACATCATATTCGCGCGCATCATGCAGCCGCGCCACATCACGGGTCAGCCCGACCAGACGATTGGTCTCACCCGACATGGCCGAAACCACAACCGCCACTTCATGGCCGGCCTTGACCTCGCGCGCAACATGCGCGGCGACATTGCGGATACGCTCAATATCACCGACCGACGTGCCGCCAAATTTCATGACCAAACGTGCCATTGCCTCTTTCACGTTTTCTTTCGCTTCAATCGCGCCTATATAGGGCGTAAGCGCGCGCCTGCATAGTCAAAACAGCACCCGCGACGTCGGAAAGGATGCGAGATGAGCGACAGCAATCGGGTAAATGAAAAACCGAGCACGACAATCGACCCCGATGAATTGGCCAAATTCACCGCCATAGCGGAGGATTGGTGGAATCCCAATGGCCAATTTAAGCCCTTGCACAAATTCAACCCGACACGATTGGCTTATATTCGCGATAAATTATGCGCGCAATTTGACCGCGACGCTTATGCCGATAAGCCGCTGCAGGGCCTGCGCCTATTGGATATTGGCTGCGGCGGCGGCCTGTTAAGCGAACCGATGGCACGGCTCGGTGCCGAGGTGCTCGGCGCTGATGCCGCTGAAGCCAATATCAAAACCGCCGCCTTGCACGCCGAACAACAGGGCCTCGCCATTGATTATCGCGCCGTCACGGCCGAGCAATTGGTCGCCGAGGGTGAGACATTTGACGCGATTTTAAATATGGAAGTCATCGAGCATGTAGCCGATCCGCAAGCCTTTATGAGCGCTTGTGGGCAATTGATGAAACCCGACGCCATTATGTTTCTGGCGACCCTCAATCGCACGCTGAAAGCTTTTGCGCTGGCCATTATCGGCGCCGAATATGTGCTGCGCTGGCTGCCGCGCGGCACCCATGAATGGGACAAATTCATCACCCCGACAGAGCTGGAAAACATGGCCGTCAAAGCCGGTCTTGAGCTGTTCACCTCAACCGGTGTGAGCTTTAACCCGCTGACCGATAAGTGGCGGCAAAGCGGCGATATGAGTGTCAATTATATGGGTGTAGCGCGCAAAGCGTCTTAACCGAGACAGCGTCAGTCTCGCGCCTGCCCACCTTGCGGCAGGTCATAAGCGGCACCATGCGCCAGTGCCGGAATTTGCCGCCGCGCTTTCTCAACCAAAGCCACATCCAAATCAGCCATAATCACCTCATCATCGGCTGAGGCTTCGGCGACAATCTCGCCCCATGGGTCAATAATCAAACTATGACCATAAGTTTCTCGACCGTTTTCATGCACGCCGATTTGCGCCGGAGCGACGATAAAGCAGCCGGTTTCAATGGCACGGGCGCGCAATAAAATATGCCAATGCGCTGCGCCGGTCTGTTTGGTAAAGGCCGAAGGCACGAAAATCACTTGCGCTCCGGCTTCGGCCAAGCGGCGATACAGCACCGGAAAGCGCACATCATAACAAATGCTCAAGCCCAATGAGACGCCATCGGCTTTGGTGACGACCAGCTTGTCACCGGCTTGATAGGCGGCGCTTTCGCGATGGCTTTCGCCATTTTCCAGCGCCACATCGAACATGTGAATTTTGTCATATTGCGCCTGCACCGTGCCGTCCGGCGCAATCAAAAATGAGCGATTGACCGCCTTATCGCTGTTTTCATCGGCCAAAATCATCGAGCCGATAAGCAGAAAAATATCGTTCTCTTGCGCCATATGGCACAGCGCAGCCAGCACGTGACTGTCGGCTTGATTTTCCAAACGCGCCTGCATGGCTTTGCGGCTTTTTTCCATAAAGCTACAGGTCTCAGGCAAAGCTACAAGCCGCGCACCTTGCGCGGCGGCCCTTTTTATCCGAGCCGCAATGACCGGCAGATTATCGGCCGGGTCGCAGGCACTGGTCATTTGCACACAAGCGATTTTCATCTTGCTTTTCCGCCCCTTTAAACGCGCTCGGGCAGCACCACGCGCGCTGCCGTCACCACATTAATAGGCGCGGCTCCGGCGCGACGCAAGACGCGCGCCATAGCCTCAACGGTTGCGCCGGTGGTCAGCACATCATCGACAATCACCACGGCGCGCCCTTTGAGCTTGTGCTTTTCAATCTCCGGCACGGCAAAAGCACCGCGTAAATTGCGTTTGCGACCGGCCCGCGTCAGTCCGATTTGCTCTTGCGTCGGGCGAATGCGCGCCACCGCTTCAAGCGCCATGCTTTGCCCGCTCAATTTGGCAAGGTGACGGCATAATTCAGCCGATTGATTGAACCGCCGCCATAAAAGCCGCCGCCTGTGCAAGGGCACGGGCAGCAATAAGGCATGGCGCGGCAGCATATGCGGCAAGCGGCTATATATGAGCCGTGCCAAAAGCTGCGCCAATTCCGGTCGGTCGCCAAACTTCATGCGTTTGATGAGCGCCGCACCGCTATCCTTATAAGCAAAGACGGCGCGCGCCTTATCATAGGGCGGCGGCTGTGCCCGCGCCAATGGGCTGATGGTCTCCTCGCCCAGATCAATCGGCAAGGGCAGGCCGGTGCGCCGACAAACCGGCCCGGAAATAAATTGAATATCCTGCCAGCACGCCGCGCACAGCCCATCATCGCCGGCCACCGGCTTCAAGCAAACCGGACAAGCGGGCGGAACCAAAGCATTGGCGACCCAAGAAAGCGGTTTGCTGCGGCCCTGATTTATCATTGTTTTTAAAGCCATCAATGTCATATTGCCCGCTATGAGCCGAGAAGTCCCGCATATATTTGACCGTCTGCGCTTGCGTCAAAACCGCACGCGCCGCGCCGCCAAGCTGGCTGATTATGATTTTTTACTGCGCCGCGCGGCGGAAGATTTAGCCGGTCGCATCGCCCTGCAAAACCGGCAATTTGACAACGCCCTATGTCTTGGTGCATCGGGCGGTATCTTGCGCGAGGCGCTGGCGACACAGGGTGGCGCACGCATCGGCACATTGATTGAAGCCGATTTAACCCTTGCCCTTGTGCCGCAAGGCGGGCTGGTGCTCGATGAAGAAAAACTGCCGATAAAAGCGCACAGCCTTGATTTAATCGTTGCCCTTTGGGGGCTGCATCATGTCAATGATTTACCCGGTGCCTTGCTGCAAATCCGCCATGCGCTGAAACCCGACGGTTTGTTTCTTGCCGCCTTACCCGGCGGCGCAACCTTAGCCGAACTGCGCGCCGCCTTTCTCAATAGCGAGGTCAGCCTGCTGGGCGGGGCGCAACCGCATATTCACCCTTTTGCCGATTTGCAAGATTTGGCCGGGCTGATGCAGCGCGCCGGTTTCGCCTTGCCGGTGGCTGATAGCGATATGGTGGCAGTGCGCTATCAAGAGCCGCTCAAACTGCTCAACGATTTACGCGGCATGGGCGAAGCCAATGTGCTAACCAGCCGGCCACGCCGATTTTTGCGCCGCGATGTGCTGCGCGCCGCGCTGGCGCGATTCAACGCCGCCACACAAGAAAACGGCAAGGCGGTCGCGCAATTTGAATTATGTTATTTGGCCGGTTGGGCACCGCATGAGCGGCACAATGAAAGACATAAAGAGGGCGAGACGATTACCCGTTTTGACGAAACCGCCCTGCCCGGCAAGGCCGAGCCGGAAAATTAAACCGCGTCGCGCAAAGCCGCAATCAGCGGTTTATCGGCGGGCGGCATGGGCAGGTCGAACAAGTCACGCGGCCTAAGCCATTGCGTGATTTGCCCTTCGCGCGGGGCAATTTGCCCATCCCATTTGCGGCACACATAAAGCGGCATCAGCAAATGAAAATCATCATAGACATGGCTGGCAAAACTCAGCGGCGCGAGGCAGGCGGCTGTCACATCAATGGATAATTCTTCTTTCAATTCGCGTATCAACGCCGCTTCGGGGGTTTCACCGGCCTCGACTTTGCCACCCGGAAATTCCCATAGACCGGCCATGTTTTTGTCGGCGGGACGCTCAGCCACCAAAACGCGGCCATCGCCATCGACCAGCGCGCAGGCCACGACCAAAGTGATATTAGCTGCGGTAATCGGCATTGATGGAAATATAGCCATGCGTCAAATCGCTGGCCCAAATGCGCGCTTTGCCCGCGCCCTTGCCGGTTTTTACCCCGACATTGACGGCAATGGATATTTCCTTGCCCTTCATATGGCGCGCTACCGGCGCTTCTCTATAGCCCGGCACGACCTTGCCCTGCCGCGCCACTTTGACCCCGCCAATGGAAATGGCCAATTTATCGCGTTCGGCCTTTTCGCCCGATTTGCCGACCGCCATAACAATACGCCCCCAATTGGCATCACCACCGGCAATCGCGGTTTTGACCAAGGGCGAATTGCCAATGGCCAGAGCAATCTTGCGCGCCGCCGCATTATTTTCAGCGCCGCTTACCTCAATGGTCATGAGCTTGGTAATGCCCTCGCCATCGCGCGCCACTTGCTGCGCGAGGTTTTGCATCAGCTCTGAAAGTGCTTTTTTGAAGGCTGCCAGCCTTTTATCATCGGCGCTTTTTATCGCCGCGCCGTTCATCGGCTTGGCGCCCGTGGCAACCAGCAAGCATGTATCCGAGGTCGACGTATCGCCATCGACGGTGACGCAATTAAAACTGTCGGCATTGGCCGCGCTCAATAATTTGTTCAAAACGCCTACCGGCAGCGCGGCATCGGTGAAAACAAAAGCCAGCATGGTCGCCATATCGGGGGCAATCATGCCCGAGCCTTTGGCAATACCGGTCAGGGTTACCGTCTGATTGCCAAATTTGGCACTTGCGATGGCCAATTTGGGGAATGTGTCGGTTGTCATAATGGCGCGCGCCGCCGCTTGCCAATCGGCGCTGCCATCGGCTTTTTCAAGCGCTTTCAGCAGCGGCACGGTTTCCAAAACTTCACCAATCACGCCGGTTGACGCGACCAGAACCTGCTCCAATGGGCAACCGATTTTTTGGGCCGCCGCTTGAGCCGTTGCTGCCGCCGCTTTGGCCCCGGCTGCGCCGGTAAAGGCATTGGCATTACCGGCATTGACCAAAATGGCGCGCCCCCGACCCTTTGTCGCGGTCAAATGAGCGCGCGATAAATCAACAGCCGCCGACGGCATTTTTGAGCGGGTGAAAACACCGGCAATGCGCGCCGCCTTATCCAGTTCAATAAGCAACACATCATCGCGGCCTTGATAGCGCGCGCCGCTGGCCAATGCGCTCAGGCGCATGCCCGCAAGCGGCTTCGGCTTGGGTGATTTTTTCGGTGCCAAAGGCGAAACGGGTAATGTCTTGACCATAATATTCCGGTCTATTCGGCGCTGGGCGCAATATTGACGAATTTTACATCCGCGCCTTCGCGCATATCATCGTATATTTCACGCCGCGCCTCGCTGATGAGGATTTGATATATCTGATCACGCACATCATCCAAAGGCGGCGTCGGCTTGCTGCGGCGGTCTTCCAATTTAATGACATGCCAACCGAATTGGGTTTTTACCGGTGCCGATATTTTACCCTTTTTCAACTTGAAAGCGGCTTCAGCAAACGGCGCTACCATGGCATCCTTATCAAAATAGCCGAGATCGCCGCCACCGGCACCGCTTGGGCCTTTCGAACGGGACTTTGCCAATTCGATAAAATCGCCACCATTTTTGACCGCCGCAATCACCGCTTCGGCTTCCTCGCGCGTATCGAGCAAAATGTGGCGCGCACGCACTTCTTCTTGTTTCGGGCCGTCAACAATATTGCTTTGATAATATTGTTCGACCCGCTCTTCCGTGACGCGCTGCATCAGCTTTTGCCCGATATAGACATCTTGCAGGGCTTTTTGCTTCATAAAGTCAATGCGCTTGGCAACTTCCGGCGTGTTTTCCAATCCGGCATCGCGCGCCGCTTTGGCGGCCAAAATACGGTCCACCATAAAGCCGACAAGGGTCTCAAAGCGCTGGCGCTCCGGCAATTGCCCGACCAAGCCGATAAGCTCATCTTCAGCCAATGAAATATCATCATAGGTTATGGCAATGCCATTGACCGTGGCCACCGTATTGTCCGGCAAATCCTGTGCCTGCACACCAAATGCCACGACCGGCAGCGCCAAAAGCAAAATTGCTTTACCTATTGTTAACCGAAATTGCATAAATTACCCTTCATCACGCTTTGCGCTGCATATTGAAGCCGCTCGGGCGATTTAACAAGTGGTTTTGCGCGTAACAGTTTCATGTTGAAAAAGATTGAGTTTCCTGCGCCGATTGACATGCGCGCCGCCGTTCCCTACATCAGCTTGTGGCCCGTTGGACATATTGTTCTGCGGGATATTCGCCGCGCCATATAGTGAGGGGTTTCATGCTCGGTCTTTCTTCCATCGCCAAGCGCTTTTTCGGGTCTTCAAATGACCGCAAGCTGCGCCGCTATAGCGCGCGTTTGGCGCGCATAAATGCGTTGGAAGCCGATTTGGAGCAGCTTGATGACGCAGCGCTGAAAGCCAAAACGCAAGAGTTCAAAACCCGCCTCGCCAATGGCGAAACGCTTGACGATATTCTTGAAGAAGCCTTTGCCGCAGTGCGCGAAGCGGCGCGCCGCACATTGGGACAACGCCATTATGATGTGCAAATGATTGGCGGCATGGTGTTGCATGATGGTGCCATTTCGGAAATGAAAACCGGTGAAGGCAAAACGCTTGTCGCCACTTTGCCATGCTATTTGAACGCCCTGTCGGGACGCCCTGTGCATGTGGTGACAGTCAATGATTATCTTGCCCAGCGCGATGCCGATTGGATGCGCGTCGTACATGAGGCTCTGGGCTTGAGCGTCGGCTGCATTGTCCATGATATGGATGATGAAGCGCGAAAAGAAGCCTATGCGGCCGACATCACTTATGCGACCAATAATGAGCTGGGTTTTGATTATTTGCGCGACAATATGAAATATGCGCGCGCTGAAATGTGCCAGCGCGGCCATGGTTTCGCCATTGTCGACGAGGTCGACAGCATTCTTATTGATGAGGCGCGCACGCCACTGATTATTTCCGGTCCTCTGGAAGACCGCACCGACCTCTATGTCGGCATTGACAAATTAGTGCCGCAATTGGCCGCGGAAGATTATGAATTGGACGAGAAAACCAAAACCGTCAATCTGTCTGATGAGGGCAATGAGCATATGGAAAAATTGCTCATTGAAAACGGCTTTCTGGAAGACGACGCATCGATTTACGACATTCAAAATGTCACGCTTGTGCATCACGTCACCAATGCGCTGCGCGCCCATATTCTTTTCCAAAAAGACCGCGATTATATTGTCCGCGGTGCCGGTGAAGCCGGTCAGGTGATTATCATTGATGAGTTTACAGGGCGTATGATGGAAGGGCGGCGTTTTTCCGACGGGCTGCATCAAGCTTTGGAAGCAAAAGAAAATGTCGCCATTCAGCCGGAAAACCAAACGCTGGCCAGCATTACGTTTCAAAATTATTTCCGCCTCTATGAGACATTGTCGGGCATGACCGGCACGGCGCTGACCGAGGCGGAAGAATTTATGGATATATACGGCCTCGACGTGATTGAAATTCCGACCAATACGGATATTGCGCGCGCCGATGAGGATGATGCGATTTACCGCACGGCGGCTGAAAAAACCGCCGCCATTATCGAATTGGTCGAAGAATGCCAAGCCAAGAACCAACCGGTTTTGGTTGGCACCACCTCGATTGAGAAATCGGAGGAATTGGCCGCCGCGCTGAAAGCCAAAAAGATTAAACATAATGTGTTGAATGCGCGCTATCACGAACAAGAAGCGCAAATCATCGCACAGGCCGGTGTGCCCGGCGCGGTGACCATTGCCACCAATATGGCGGGGCGCGGCACGGATATCCAATTGGGCGGCAATCTCGATATGCGACTGGCGCAGGAAGAAGGCGCCAATGAAGACGCCGTTAAAGCGGAAGTGGAAAAGCTGAAGGCGCAAGCGCTAGAAGCCGGGGGGCTGTGCGTTATCGGCACGGAACGCCATGAAAGCCGCCGCATTGACAATCAGCTGCGCGGCCGCTCAGGCCGGCAAGGCGACCCCGGACGCTCGTGTTTTTTCCTGAGCCTTGAAGATGATTTAATGCGCATTTTCGGCACGGACCGCATGGATAGCATGTTGCAGCGTCTCGGTCTGAAAGACGGTGAGGCGATTATTCATCCCTGGATCAATAAGGCGTTGGAGCGCGCCCAACAAAAAGTCGAAGCGCGCAATTTCGACATTCGCAAAAACATTTTGAAATATGACGATGTGATGAACGACCAACGCAAAGTGGTGTTTGAGCAGCGTTTGGAGTTTATGGAAGCCGAAAGCGTTGACGACACCATCACCATGATGCGCCATCAAACCATTGATGAATTGGTCGAAAACCATATTCCGCCCAAAGCCTATGCCGAGCAATGGGATATGGACGGGCTCGACGCGGCGGTGAAAGACGTCTTTGCGCTCGACCTGCCGGTGCATGATTGGGCGGCGGAAGAAGGCATTGCCGATGAAGAAATCGCCGAGCGGCTTTATGATGCTTCTGACCGCTTCATGGCAGCGCGCGCCGTTGATTTGGGGCCGGACATTATCCGCCAGGTCGAAAAATCCATTTTGCTGCAAACCCTCGACCAGCATTGGCGCGAGCATCTTTTGACGCTGGAACATTTACGCCAAATTGTCGGCCTGCGTGGGCTCGGTCAACGCGACCCGCTGGCCGAGTTTAAGCTGGAAGCCTTTACCCTGTTCTCCGACTTGCTGACCGGCTTGCGTCAAGATGTCATTCGCTATTTGAGCCGCGTGCAAATTGAAACCCGCCCACCCGAATTGGAAGTGCCGGAAATGGCTGACCCGCTTGGTGATGGTGCCGGCGGGGCCGAGCCTGAAAGCGGTATTGATTTCGGCAAGGTGGGGCGCAACCAGCCCTGCCCTTGTGGCTCGGGCAAAAAGTTCAAACATTGTCACGGCGCGGTGCGCTAAAGATTTTCTTGCCAAAAACGCTTTGCTGATTTTCACTATTGGTCAATAGGGAGACGGTCATGAGCGTAGAACCATTCACCATTGCCGCCAATGAAGCGCGCGAGCAGGCCATTAAGCAGCGCATTGCCGATTTTGTCTGGCCTGCGCAAATGCAATTGCAGCCGGAAGAAAATGCTTGGGCCTATGGCATGGACCAAGACTGGCTGAAAGATTTTTGCGCCTATTGGGTCAATGAATATTGCTGGCAAGACACGGTGGATGAGTTGAACCGCTTTGACCATTTCACCGCCGAGATGGACGGGCTGAAGCTTCATTTTATCCGCGAATACGGCTCGGGGGAGAACCCTGAAGCGCTGCTGATGACGCATGGCTGGCCCGGCTCGGTTTATGAATTTATCGAGGTGATTGACCGCCTCGCGCATCCTGAAAAATATGGCGGCCAAGCCGAAGACGGGCTGACCGTCATTTGCCCGTCTCTGCCGGGCTATGGATTTTCTTCTGCGCCGCCGCGCCCCATCGGGCAAGTGACCACTGCCGCCTTATGGGACAGGTTGATGCGCGAAGAGCTGGGCTTTGACACTTATATTGCCCAAGGCGGCGATTGGGGCAGTGTTGTGACCTCGCTTCTTGGCCTCAATCACAGTGTTGAAAAAGGCGGCGGCTGCAAAGCCATTCACATAAATATGTATGGGCTGCGCAGCGAGACCGCACCCAAGACCGAAGAAGAAGAAAAATGGCTGGCCGAAGCTGCCGCCATTATGCAGGCCGAAAGCGCCTATTTGCAGGTGCAAGTGACCAAGCCGCAAACATTGGCTTATGCGATGAGCGAGAGTCCGGTCGGGGCAGCGGCGTGGATTTTGGAGAAATTTTACGCTTGGAGCGATTTGCCCTTAACCGACGGCAAGCCGGATATGCTGAAACGCTATTCGCACCATGCGCTGGCCTCCAATTTGATGATTTACCTCATGACCGACAGCTTCATGTCGGCAATTTGGTTTTATCGCGGCTTTGCGGAAGAAATGCCGCATATCCCCCCCGGCGAAAAAATCGCCGTGCCGGTCGGGGTCGGTAAATTTGCCGATACTTATCTCAGCTTTCCGCCGCGCCGCATGATGGAAGACAATTATAATATTGCCCATTGGGCGGAGTTTAAGGACGCCGGCCATTTCGCGGCCATGGAAAACCCCGAGCAATTTGTCGGCGCAATATTTGATTTTGTCGCCGCGCTTTAAGCGAGCCCGCTGCGCCCCATATCGAGGAATTTCTGCCGTCGCGCATCGCGCAATTCTTGACCAGACTGACCGGCCATTTGCGCCAATTCTTCAGCCACGGCCAGACCGACATCAGAAATGGTTTTTTGCCGATCACGATGCGCCCCGCCCATGGGCTCGGCCAAAATAC
>CATDDF010000090.1 GCA_949498175.1 Alphaproteobacteria bacterium
CAGCGACCGCTTCACCTTTGCCGGTTTTTTGCCGCCGAAAAGCGCGGCACGACAAAGCGCGCTTGAAAATTTGAAAGCGGTGCGCGGCGGCACATTGGTGGTGTTTGAGGCGGCACGCCGCCTGCCTGCCTTATTGGACGATATTGCCGTGGTTTACGGCGCTTGCGAAATTTGTGTGGCGCGCGAATTGACCAAAACATTTGAAGAAGTGGTAAGCGGCTCACTTGATGAGGTGCGCGCCCATTTTGCCGATCATGCGCCGCGCGGTGAAATTACCGTGCTCATCGCACCGCCGCGCGACACGGCTTTCGACGCCGCCGCGATAGACGCCATGCTGGTCGATGCGATGGCCCAGATGAGCCGCCGCGATGCGGTGCAGACGGTGGCTGAGACGAGCGGGCAAAGCCGCCGCATGATCTATGCGCGCGCCTTAATGCTTGATGGCGGCGCGGTGCGTGACCGGGAAGGTGAAAAAGAAGAAGAAAAACATGACACGGCGACCGGCGCACAGGAAAACTAAGACGGGATTTGCCGCTTGGCGGCAGGGGCGGCGCGCCGAATTTTGGGCGGTGCTTTATTTGCGGCTGAAATTTTATCGCATTGTTGCGCGCAATTTGCGTCTGCCTGCCGGTGAAATTGATGTGGTCGCCAAGCGCGGCGCGCTTTTGGTTTTTATCGAAGTAAAATATCGCCCACAAATGGCCGCAGCGCGTTCGTCCATAAGGCCGCGCCAATGGCAGCGCATTGAGGCGGCGGCGGGGCAATTTGTCGGCAAAAGACCGGCCTTGCAGCTTTGTCGCTGGCGCTTTGACGTGCTTGCCCTGGCGCGCTGGCGCTTTCCTTTACATATAAAAAACGCCTGGCGCAGTCGCAGCTAGGGTTTGTGCTTGAGTGACGGCGCGATTTGCCCGAAAATGCTGGCAGTTAAAACGGGGCTTGAGGTAAGCATATGGCCGCAAAAAAGGCATTGAAGATTGCCATTCAAATGGACCCGATTGCCGATATTGATATTGTCGGCGACACCAGCTTCGCGCTCGCTTTGGAAGCGCAAGCGCGTGGCCATGAGCTTTTTTATTACACACCCGATACATTGGCCATGCTGGACGGCAAGGTGAGCGCGTGCGTACAGCCTCTGGCCGTAGCCGATAAGCTGGGCGCGCATTTCGATTTGGGCGCTGAAGCGCGCCTTGATTTGGCGACAATGGATGTGGTTTTGATGCGCCAAGACCCGCCTTTCGACATGCATTATATTTCCGCCACCCATTTTTTGGAACGCATTCATCCGCACACTTTGGTGGTCAATGATCCGGTCGCTGTGCGTAATGCGCCGGAGAAAATCTTTCCGGTGCAATTTGATGGCCTTTTGCCGCCTACCTTGATGACGCGCGAGCGACAAGCGTTGGATGATTTTCGCGCCGCCCATGGCGACATTATTCTAAAGCCGCTATTCGGCAATGGCGGGGCCGGCGTGTTTCGGGTGCGCGCCGATGATGAAAATTTCGGCTCACTGATTGACATGTTCATGGAAACCAGAGAGCCGATCATTGCGCAAGCTTATTTGAAAGATGTGCGCGGCGGTGACAAGCGGGTGATTTTGGTCGAGGGCGAAGCGGTGGGGGCGCTCAATCGAGTGCCGGCCGACGGCGATGCGCGCGCCAATGTGCATGTTGGCGGACGACCCGAAGCATGCGAACTGGACGCGCGCGATTTGCAGATCGCTGCGCAAATCGGCCCGGCCTTGCGCGAAAGCGGCATTGTTTTTGCCGGCATTGACGTGATTGGCGGCTATTTGACCGAGATAAATGTCACCTCGCCGACCTGTATTCGCGAAATAAAAGCCTTTGGCGGGCCTGATATTGCCGCGCTGATTTTGGATGCGATTGAAGCGCGTCGCGCCTAATTTTGTTTTTTGTAAATCTCTTGCCGTGCCAGCGCATCGCAGGCGATGACTCGCTGTCGACCGCTTTCGGCATGTGTCAGCTTGGCGTGCGGCAGGTCGTTAAACTGCAGAAATTCAGACACTTCCCAATGGTTCAAAAAGCTGTCAGACGGGGTGCTCTCCGCCACCCCCAAAGCGCGGAAAATCGATCTCTTGCCGGGCAATTCCTCGACAAAAACATCCCCAATTTCAACATTGACGCGGCGACGGCCTAACATGGCAACCTCTAAATTCGCCGATAGGTTAATCATTTCAAACCGCATAAATCAAGCCTACTTATCGGCGTCTCGTTTTTCCCTAAGCTTTGTGACAGAAAAGAAAAAGAAGTCATGGTGGCCAATATTTAAGCC
>CATDDF010000091.1 GCA_949498175.1 Alphaproteobacteria bacterium
AGCCGCGCATCGGCAAAGCCCATGGCTTTGACGGCCCGCATGGCTTCCTCATTATCGGGCAGGCCGTGCTCGGTAATTTTCGCTTCTGTAGCAATAATCTCGTCCAATTGTTCGATAAACCACGGGTTGAAATGCGATAGACCGCAGACATCGTCGTGGCTCATGCCTTGGCGCAACGCGTGCGCGGCCATAAGCAAACGCGACGGCGTCGCAGTGGTCAAGGCGGCGCGCATATCGGCCAAACCTTCTTCTGTGCTGATATCGGGCGCGTCTTCCGGCGCGTTCAGGCCGGTCAATCCCGTTTCCAGAGAGCGCAAGGCTTTTTGTAAACTTTCTTTGAAATTGCGGCCAATCGCCATGGCTTCACCTACCGATTTCATGGCGGTGGTCAAAAGCGGCTCGGCACCGGGGAATTTCTCAAAGGCAAAGCGTGGAATTTTGGTGACGACATAATCAATGCTCGGCTCAAAACTGGCAGGCGTGACGCCGGTAATGTCATTCATCAATTCATCAAGCGTATAGCCGACAGCCAGCTTGGCGGCGATTTTGGCAATCGGAAAGCCGGTTGCTTTCGACGCCAATGCCGAAGAGCGCGAGACACGCGGGTTCATCTCAATGACAACCAGCCGCCCGTCTTTCGGATTGACGGCAAATTGCACATTGGAACCACCCGTCTCAACGCCGATTTCGCGCAATACGGCAATCGAGGCGTTGCGCATGATTTGATATTCGCGGTCGGTCAGCGTCAGGGCCGGTGCGACGGTGATGCTGTCACCGGTGTGCACGCCCATCGGGTCGACATTTTCAATTGAGCAAATAATGATGCAATTGTCGGCCTTATCTCGGACGACTTCCATCTCATATTCTTTCCAGCCCAACACGCTTTCTTCAATCAGCACTTCCGTGACCGGCGAGGCATCGAGGCCGTTTTCGACAATGGCGAGGAACTCTTCCTTGTTATAGGCAATGCCGCCGCCCGTGCCGCCCAGCGTAAATGACGGGCGAATAATCGTCGGCAGGCCGACTTTCTCAAGCCCTTGAAGTGCTTCCTCAATGGTATGGGCAATTGATGAACGCGGGCTTTCCAGCCCGATTTTATCCATCGCATCGCGGAACAAAAGCCGGTCTTCGGCTTTGTTGATGGCTTCCAAATCGGCGCCGATAAGCTGCACGCCAAATTTTTCTAGCGTGCCGTTTTCGGCCAGCGAAATGGCGGTGTTCAGCGCGGTTTGCCCGCCCATGGTGGGCAGTAGTGCATCGGGGCGCTCTTTTTCGATAATTTTGGCAACAATATCGGGTGTAATCGGCTCGATATAAGTGGCATCAGCCAGTTCAGGGTCGGTCATAATGGTCGCCGGATTGGAATTGACCAAGATGACTTTATAGCCTTCTTCGCGCAGTGCTTTGCACGCTTGCGCGCCGGAATAATCAAACTCGCAGGCTTGGCCGATAACAATCGGACCGGCGCCGATAATCATAATGCTGGAAAGGTCGGTGCGTTTGGGCATCAGGCGTCTCCCCGCATGGCGGTTACAAAGCGGTCAAAAAGATAATGGCTGTCTTGCGGCCCGGGTGAGGCTTCAGGGTGATATTGCACCGAGAAGACCGGCTTGTCTTTCAGCGCAATGCCGCAATTTGTGCCGTCAAACAAGCTGATATGGGTTTCTTCGACATTGTCGGGCAAGCTGTCGCGATCAACCGTGAAGCCATGATTCATCGATGTGATTTCAACCTTGCCGGTGGTCAAATCTTTAACCGGATGATTGGCCCCGTGATGGCCTTGCTTCATTTTGACGGTTTGCGCGCCAAGCGCACGCGCCAGCATTTGGTGACCGAGGCAAATACCGAAAACCGGCTTGCCGCTGGCAACGAGTTTCTCAATTTCACCGACTGCATAATCGCCGGTGGCTGCCGGGTCTCCCGGGCCGTTGGACAGAAAAATACCGTCAGGTGAAAGCGCCAGCACATTATCGGCAGTACTGTTGGCAGGCAATACGGAAACCCGACATCCGGCATCAACCAAACAGCGCAGAATATTTTTCTTCACCCCATAATCGAGTGCAACGACATGAAGGCCGTCGACGCTGGCGCTAAAGCCATTATTCCATGCCCAGCGACCTTCGCCCCAATCATAAGTATCGGCGCTGCTGACTTGGCCTGCCAAATCAGCTCCTTCCAATCCGGTGAAACCGGCCAGTTCGGCGGCCAATGCATCAATATCAAACTCGCCGTCCGGGGCGTGCGCCAGGATGGCGTTGAACATACCGTTTTCGCGAATATAAGCGGTGATGGCGCGCGTATCGATGCCGCTTATGCCAAGCAAATTTTGGTCAACCAGCCAATCGTTCAAATGCTTGGTGTTGCGGTAATTGGCCGGTTCGGTAATCGCCTCGCGAATAATCAACCCATGCGCGGCGCGCGGGTTTTTACCGTTTGAGGTTTCAATATCTTCATCATTGGTGCCGACATTGCCGATATGCGGAAAGGTGAAAGTTACAATCTGTCCGGCGTAAGACGGGTCGGTGAGGATTTCCTGATAGCCGGTCATGGCGGTGTTAAAGCAAACCTCGCCAATTGTGTGGCCGGTTGCACCAATGCCATAGCCGAAGAAAGTGTCGCCGGAAGCGGTCAATAGGAGAGCTGTTTTGATGGGCGGTTGCCAAACACTCATGACGCTTTCGCTCCTTCAATGCCTGATTTGCTGACGGAAAAAACAGGCAAAAAAAATGCCCCTGCCGCTGTTGCGACCGAGGCGATAGGGATGATGACAACATCCATGAAAGAACCTTTTTTTGCGTGCCAAATTCACGGGAAACTATTAGAAGCACGGGCCATGGTCAAGCCGTGAAAAAAAGATTCCCGTGATTAAAATACGACAATAAAAACAATGGCCTAACTCGTGTGGACGCGTGCAAATGTTCAAAACGCTCAACGCAGTGGTGAATCTGCCCTGTCATCGTGCAGGCTTTTCGGGTGATTCTCCACAGCCCGTATCTCAGTGATTGCCAAAGCCGTCGCAATGGCATATATCAGCCTCTCTGACGCGAGTGTCATCAAGGAGGCGACCATGCAGGAGCGTTTCACCGAAGCGCTTAAGGAGGCGGTCAAAAGCCAAGACAAAATCCGCATTTCGACTTTGCGGCTCATCACAGCCGCCATTAAAGACCGCGACATTGCTGCGCGCGGTGCTGATAGGGGCGAGGGCGCGAGCGATGAGCAGGTGCTGGAAATTCTTTCCAAAATGGTCAAGCAGCGACAAGAAGCCGCCGCGACTTATGAGGAAGCCGGACGACTGGAACTGGCCGAGCAGGAGCGTGCTGAAATTCTTGTCATTGAAGAATTTTTGCCGACGCAATTGAGCGATGAAGAAATCCAAGCTGCCGTTAATGAGGCGATTGTCCAAACCGGTGCCGAGTCGCTGAAAGATATGGGAAAAGTCATGGGCGCGCTAAAAGGCAAATATGCCGGTCAGATGGATTTCGGTAAAGCGGGTGGTTTGGTAAAGCAGCAATTGGGCTGAGCTTCGACGTCTTTACATTCATGCACAATTTATCTTTCACCCCGTGTGGCGAGAACCGTTGTTAGGCCCTAATGTAGGCGCATGGCGTTTCCTTCTGGCTTCCTTGATGAAATAAAAAACCGTGTTGCCGTGTCGGATGTGGTGGCGCGCAAGGTGAAATTGCAGCGACGCGGCCGCGAATTTGTCGGCCTCAGCCCGTTCAAGCAAGAACGCACACCCTCTTTCACCGTCAATGATGACAAGCAATTTTATCACTGCTTTTCCACCGGCAAACATGGGTCGATATTTGACTTCCTGATGGAAACCGAAGGCTTGAGCTTTCCCGAAGCGGTTGAGCGGCTCGCCTCGGAAGCAGGATTGCCAATGCCGGAGCGCGATCCGCGCGCGGCTGAACGGGCCCAAAAACAGGCCGGTCTGGTCGATGTGACAGAGGCGGCGGCAAAGTGGTTTCAGGCGCAATTGAAAACCCCGGCCGCTGATGAGGCGCGCGCTTATTTGGAGCGGCGCGGCGTGACCCGGAAAATGATTGAGGCTTTTCGCATCGGATATGCGCCGCGCGCGCGCACCGCTTTGCTTGAACATTTAACGGCGCGCAATATTGGTGTCGATAAGGTGATTGAAAGCGGTATGGCGATTAAGCCCGATGACAATAAAGCACCCTATGACCGCTTTCGCGACCGCATTATTTTTCCGATTGCCGATACACGCGGGCGGGTGATTGCTTTTGGCGGTCGCGCCATGCAAACCGATGCTCCGGCCAAATATCTCAATTCGCCTGACACGCCCTTATTCGATAAAAGCCGCGTGCTGTATAATTTCTCTTTGGCCCGTCAACCGGCCTATGACACGGGCGAATTATTGGTCGCTGAAGGCTATATGGATGTTGTCGGACTGGCGCATGCCGGATTTCACCATGCGGTTGCGCCGATGGGCACGGCGTTGACCGAAGAACAGATTCATTTGGCCTGGCGCATGGCGGCGGAGCCGATTTTGTGCCTCGATGGCGACCAAGCCGGTTTGCGTGCCGCTTATCGCGCCATTGACCGCGCTTTGCCTCTGTTGAAGCCGGGCTATTCTTTGCGCTTTGCCATGTTGCCGCCCGGTAAAGACCCTGATGATGTGGTGCGCGAAGGCGGGGCTGAGGCCATGCAGACGATTTTGGGTAAAGCCATGAGCCTGCTTGATTTAATGTGGGAGCGCGAAATTGAAGCGGCACCTTGGGATACGCCGGAACGCGCCGCCGCTTTGAAGAAGCGTCTGCGTGAGGCGGTCAATCGCGTGCAAGACGGTGATGTGAAGGCGCTGTATGGCCAAGAGATAAAAAAGCGCCTTGATAAGTTGCTCGGCAATCAGCCTATGCCGCGCAGCAGTGGCGGGGGCCGAGAATACCGCGCGCAACCTATATATCGAGCGCAACCGACATCGGAGGCGCGGCGCTCGGCGCTGGCGACAGGGGCCGATGATTGGTTGCCGCGCGAAGCGCTGATTGTGTTGATTGTGTTCCAGCATCCGGCAGTTTTATTGCATCACCGCGACATGTTTGAGGCGATG
>CATDDF010000092.1 GCA_949498175.1 Alphaproteobacteria bacterium
CTCGCGAACAAAGGCTCTCGGCGCTGGACGGTTTGGCGGCAGCGGCGGCGCATCAGCTGGGCACGCCTTTGGGCACGATTGTGCTGGTCTCGGGCGAATTGGCAGGACGCGATGATTTGCCCGAAGATTTGCGTGAAGATGTGGCGTTGATGCGCGAGGAAGCGCTGCGCTGCCGCAATATTTTGACCGATTTGGTGAGCGAAGAAAGCGACCCTGTCGTGGCGCAAACCAGCTTGCGCGGGCTTATGGAAGAGGCGGTTTTGGAAGCCGGGCTGCACAATAAGGAGATCATCATCTCATGTCGCCCCAATGGGCTTTTGGCGACCGGCGAACCGCAGCTATTGCGGCAGCCCGAACTGATTTACGGGCTCGGCAATTTGATTGAAAATGCGGCCGAATTTGCCGCGCAAAGCGTCTATGTCAGTGCCACTTATTCGGCCCAGCAAGTGGTTTTGGAAGTGGCCGATGACGGGCCCGGCTTTGCCTCCGATATTCTCACCCATTTGGGTGAGCCCTATACCTCATCGCGCAGTTCGCGCGACAGTCAGAAAAATGATGAATTTGGGCTCGGTCTCGGTTTTTTCATTGCCCGCACGCTTTTGCAAAGAAGCGGGGCCAATGTGTCGGCGCGAAATTTGAAAACGACGGAGCTGATTGACGGAGCCATGCCGGGCGGCGCCTGCGTGCGCATTGAATGGCCGCGCGGGCGGCTCGAGGCGGCAGCTTTTGGCGGTTGAAAAACATTTCGCCCACCCTATATCAAGTCCAGATAGGATATTTGACATGACCCAAGCACAGCAGGCCACGCAGGAGCGTGATAATAGCTTTCAAGATAATGCCCATCAGGGCGCCAATTTATTGATTGTCGATGACGATCAGCCCTGGCTCAATCGCCTTGGTCGGGCCATGGAAAGTCGCGGCTATGTGGTGCATGGCGCAGCTTCGGTCAGCGACGGCATTAAGCTCGGCAAATCGGTCAAACCGGCCTATGCAGTTGTTGATATGCGTTTGGAAGACGGCAATGGGTTGGATGTGGTGGAAAATCTGCGCATTGAGAACCCTGATGCGCGCATCATCATGCTGACCGGCTATGGCAATATTGCAACCGCCGTAGAGGCGGTGAAAAGTGGTGCAGTTGATTATTTGGCCAAGCCGGCCGATGCCGATGAAATTCATGCCGCTTTGGTTGCCGGTGACGGCGAGCGCGCCTCGCCGCCGGAAAATCCAATGTCGGCTGACCGCGTGCGCTGGGAGCATATCCAGCGTGTATTTGAGCTATGCGACCGCAATGTGTCGGAAACGGCGCGCCGCTTGAACATGCATCGGCGCACCTTGCAGCGCATTTTGGCCAAGCGTGCGCCGCGTTGATTTAGCGCGTTTTATCCATTAATCGCGACCAACGAAAACCGCCAATGCGCGCCATACGGCGCATTAACAGGTTGCGCCGTGCCGCCGCCAGTTTTTCTTGTTTATTGTCGCTTATGATTTCCGCGCCATATTGGTCGGCAAAAATCAAGCCGGTTTTTTCGGGCAAAATATCGGTTGGAAAATCTGCCGCCACGGCAAAATAAAACCGGTCACAATAGGGCAGGTAATCGGCCCATTTCGTGTCGGACTGAAAATCGGCCAACCCGCTTTTGATTTCGATAATCCAAATTTCGCCCTTATCGGTCAGCGCCATTAAATCGGCGCGCCGATGATTGGGCAGCACCACTTCCGGCAAACAAGCAATATTATATTGCGCCAAAAGCCGCGTCACGCCGCGTTGAATGGCCAAAGCGGCGGCTGATTGGCGGCCGTCTCCAAGCCCGATATCGGCTTGGGAAAGACCGTCATTTTCTCGCGATGGGCTCATGAATTGCATGCCTCCAAAACCGCTCAACCCCACCCCATGCTGCGGCATTTTGCAAGGGAAATCAGCGAGATTTAACTTGTCATCATGGCTGTTTAATGGGACAGTCTGCCAGACTTCGGCTGAGTAAGGCCGCGATATTGCTGTCTGGCGCAAGGCTTGGGAGGGCCCCCAATGGTAGAAAAATTAGAAACTCTTGTATTCCGTTTTCGCGGGCTGATTTTGGCGGTGTTTGCCGCGTTTACGCTGTATAGCGGGTATTATGCATTTCAATTGAAAATGACGGCCGGTTTTGAAAAACAATTACCGGCCGGCCATGAATATATTCAGACATTCCAAGAATATCGCGACCGGCTATTCGGGTCGAACCGCATCATTGTGGTGCTCAAAATGCGCGAGGGACAAATTTGGAATCGCGATTTTTTCTCGACCTATAAAGATTTGACTGATGCGCTGTTTTATATGCCGGGCGTGGCGCGCCATACGCTGACCTCGCTCTGGACTCCCAATTCGCGCTATTTCGAAATAACCGAAGACGGTTTTGTCGCCGATGATGTGATCCCTGGCACGATTACTATTGACAATATTGACAGTCAATGCGTGTCGCGGCTGAAAACAGCGAGCTTGGCCACCAAATGTGAACCGGCACTGCAAATCATTGAAAATAATGTCGTTCGCGGCGGCTTTGTCGGGAGGCTTGTTGCCAATGATTTCTCAGCGGCCATGGTGCGTGCCGAGCTGTTGGATTATGACGTCAAAACCGGCGAGCGGCTCGATTATTTTGACCTTGCCGATAAGCTGGAAAGCGAAATTCGCGACAAATATGAGAGCGATGTGTATGAAGTGCAAATTATCGGCTTCGCCAAGCTGATTGGTGATATTGCCGATGGCGCGGGCACGGTGGTGCAATTTTTTGCCATCGCCTTTTTGCTGACGATCTTATCGGTTTATGTCTATGCGCGTTCCGCGATTTTGACCTTCTTGCCGCTATTTTGCTCCCTGACCTCACTGGTCTGGCAGTTCGGCATTTTGAACATTCTAGGTTACGGCCTTGATCCGCTAGCGATTCTGGTGCCGTTTTTGGTGTTTGCCATTGGTGTCAGCCACGGGGTGCAGCAGATTAATCTCATTACGGCTGAGATTTCGTCGGGCAAGTCAGCCGATGAAGCGGCGCGCTCCAGCTTTCGCGGTCTGTTGATACCGGGGTCCATGGCGCTGGTTACCGATTTGGTCGGTTTCGGCACATTGATCCTCATCCCCATTCAGATGATTCAAGAATTGGCCATTACGGCCTCTATCGGCGTGGCACTGAAAATTCTCACCAATTTGGTGATGCTGCCGGTTTTGGCCAGCTATTTCAAAGTCGATGACGGGTTTGTCGCGCGCGCCGCCAAAGCGCGTGAAACGCGCATGCGCCTGATGCAGAAATTGGGCAATATCGCCAATCCGCGCGCCGCTATTGGTGTGGTCATTGTGGCGGTGATTTTGTTCATCACCGCTTTCATTCAAAGCCAAAACCGCCATGTCGGGGCGCTGCATGCCGGTTCGCCGGAATTGCGCAAGGAGGCGCGCTATAATCAAGACAGTCGCCAGATTGCCGAGAAATTCGCGCTTGGTTTGAACCTGTTGACGGTGATTGTCGAAACCCCGCGCGAGGCGTGTATCAATTATCCTTATATGAAATATCTCAACGAGTTTACTTGGTATTTGCGCAATGTTGAGGGTGTCTCTCTGGTTTTGTCCTTGCCTTACGTAACGCGCCAATCAAGCGCCGGCTTCAATGAAGGCAATTTGAAATGGCAGGCTTTGCCGCGCAATAAATATGCGCTGGTGCAATCCTCATCGCCGGTCGGCGCCTCGACCGGTCTGTTGAATGAAGAATGCACCCTCTTGACCCAGCTGGTGTTTTTGGAAGATGCCAAAGCGACAACGATTAAGGGTGTGACCGGAGCGATTAAGGAGTTTCGCGAGACCCGGCCCGCGCCGATTGCCGATTTGATGGTGATAACCGATCCGCCCATGCGTGACCCGGGCAATATCAATCTCGGCATTCGTACCGATGTGGTGGATGACGGCGTGTCACCGGCACTGGCCATTACCTATGATGTTGAGACCGATACGCCGGAATCGCTCTTGGCCGAATTGCGCGCCCAAGGGGTGAAGATCGATAAGCATGATGTGTCAAGCGTGGATATTCGTCTGGCTTCGGGAAATATGGGTGTGCAAGCGGCGGTCAATGAAGAGATTGAAGTCTCTGAATTGCCGATGATGATTTATGTTTATATGACGATTATTGCGCTGGTCTTATTCACCTATCGCGATTTCCGCGCCACTGTGGCGTGTTGTGTGCCGCTGACTTTGGCGACTTTCATGGGCTATTGGTTTATGGAAGTACTGGAAATCGGTCTCACCGTGGCGACCTTGCCGGTGATGGTGCTGGCCGTCGGCCTGGGTGTTGATTATGCGTTTTATATTTACAACCGCATTCAATATCACCTCTCAACCGGTCTTGATGTCACGTCAAGTTTTAAGCAGACGCTGAACGAGACCGGCATGGCCGTGGTCTTTACGGCGCTGACTTTGGCGGTTGGCGTGTCGACATGGGCTTTCTCGGCACTGAAATTCCAAGCCGATATGGGGCTGCTTTTGACCTTCATGTTCATGATCAATATGGTCATGGCGGTCACCGTTCTGCCCGCTCTGGCGGTGGTAATGGAGCTTATCATGCCGCGCCGCGAGCCGCCCAAAGCACCGAGCGGAGCGCTGGCGCATTAGCCGAAGCGCGCTTTGACAAAACAAACCCCGGCAAGCGATTGCCGGGGTTTTTCTTGCCTCACTCAGAATTTTCCGGCGCGGATGCTCTAGGGCAGTTCATGGCCCAAAAGCGCCGCCAAATCGGCAATCGCTTGCGCCGCAGTCAACACTTTTACCGTGCCCATGCCCATGGCGCGCGCCGGTTTCAAATTAATCCCCAAATCGTCGAGAAACACACAATCATGCGCTTGCAGGCCGAGCTTGTCGCAGGCCAATTGATAAATCGCCGGATCAGGTTTTCTAAGCCCTTCAATCGAACTTTCAATGACCATTTCGAAACGCGCCATGACATCGGCTATGGCAGCAGCCTTTTTCGGCTCGCGCGCCATGCCGGGATTGGGCGTCTCATCAGCACCGGTTTTGACATTATTGGTGATGCAGGCGAGGCGATAGCCGCGTGCCTTCAGCCCATCGAGAACCGCCACCATTTCGGGGCGAATATCGCCGGCCAAAAGCGCCAGCACATCGCTGCCCGGCACATCATGGCCGGCTGCCAGAGCTTCGGCCCGAAAGGCTGTGTCGAATTCGGTCGCATCAATATCGCTGCGCTCAAACCGCGCCCATGCATTGGTGTCGGGGTTTTGGGCATTAATGGTGCGGATGAAATCATTCGGCAAATCCTGCGCCGCCTCATAGCGATTAAACGCCTCAAACGGACTTGCGGTAATAACCCCGCCAAAGTCCCAAATAATTGCTTTATATGCGGCCATGTGGAGTTCCCTTGCGTTTGTTGAAAGCTGGTGTCATGCTTGCTTAATTGGCCAAGAACATAAAAAACGGAGCTTTGATTTGCAATCCTCTTTCATCACCCATTTTGACGCGCTGAATGCGGTTTTGACACGGCGCATCAGCCTCGTCTCAAGCCTGCTGGCCGTGGTGCTCTGTCTGCTCGGCTTTCAATGGCTGAAAACCCAAATTGGCGGTTTGATGCTGGATGAATTGCAAGGCTATGACCGCGAAGACATTCAAAATCAAATGCTGCTTTATGGCGCGGCCGGGCGTGCTTTGCATTGGCGTTTTACGCTATTGCTTGACATGGTTTTCCCGCTTGCCTATGGCGCTTTTTTCGGCGGGCTTTTGGTGCTGGCGGCGCGCGGCATATTTGACCGCGCCATTTTGCTGCCGGTGGCCGCCGTCATGGTTTTGGATATTTGCGAGAATATTCAAATTGCGTTGATGTTGGCGCAATTTCCCGATTTGGGCGACCGCCAAATCGCGCTGGCCAGCGCCACGACAATGGGAAAATTTTGGGCCATTCGTTTTTTTCTTTGGTGGCTGAGCGGCTTGGTTTTGTGGAAATTGTTCAAAGCGGCGCGCGCGCGCAACCGCTAGGGAGAGGAGTGTTTGCCGCCGGCCATGATTTTTTTCATTTCCCTTTGTCCGCGCAAGGTAATAGGCAATTGCGCCAGCATGAACAAGCCGGTGGCGGGTGCCATAATTAAGACACGAAAACTCACCCAATCATCATCGCTCAAAGCGCGCCAAGCCAATTCATTGGCCAGCGTCGCAGCCAGGAAAAACAAGCCCCAGCGCAAGGACAGGCTGATCCAGACTTTTTCCGGCAGGTCAAATTGGGCATGAAAAAACACTTTCATCATGGCGCGGCCTTGCAAGCGCCCGATTAACAAAACGGCGGCAAAAGCACCGGAGAACAGGCTGGGTTGGATTTTGATATAGGTTTTTTCTTCCGCCAGAATGGCGGCCAAAGTCAATAAAGCGGCAATCGAGGTAGCGAAAAGGGCAAAGCGCGCCAAGCGTTTTTCGATCACCCATGTGACCGCCACCAAAAGGGCCGAAGCACCAATTGCGGCAATGGCAGCGGCATAAAGCCCATAGGCTTGGTTGACCAGAAAAAACGCCGCCAAAGGGGCGATTTCGCTGAACATGGACATGAAGCGGATTTTCGGCCGCGGTGCTGCATTGGCGATGTTTTTATCCATGCCCTTTTATACGAAGCCGGCGCGCTTTGGATGCCTAGCCCTCGGCCACCAAATCATCTTTCAAATGGCGTCCGCCGAGGAAATAGTGAATGCCGGCCCAAATATTGACCAGTGAGCAAATAAGCAGCGCATAGCGCAGACTTTCCGTGCCATAGCGGTCGGACAATAAATCGGAAATGACCCCGACCACTTGGGGGCCGAAACCGAGGCCGATAATATTGATGATGAACAACAAAATACCGGCGGCCACGGCGCGCATACGCAATTCTGAAATACCTTGGGTTTGGCTGAATGTGGTGGCCTGATAGAAATTGCCCAACAAGACCGGAATAATCATGCCCAATAGCGCCATGGTGCTGTCGGTCGCAAGATAGACGACAATATTGAACGGGGTCACCAAAATGAGCGCAATGGCGGTGGTCCAGAGATACCATTTCGGGTCTTTGGCACCGAATTTATCGGCCAGCCAGCCGCCCATGACAATGCCGATGCCGCCGGGAATGCCCAGAATGAGCCCGAACCAAGTACCGATTTCACCCGTGCCCATGCCGAAAGAGCGAATGAGAAAAGCCGGCGCCCAAGTGACAAAACCATAGCCGACAAAAGCGGTCAGCGCGGCGGCAAAGGACATATGGCGAAAAGATTTTTTCTGCCATAAATAGGCCAATGTTTCACCGACACCGAGCTGCGTGCCGCTATCGGCGCGGCCTTCGGCCAATCCGCGCGGCGGCTCGGCCAAGGTGAAGCGCACCACCAGTGCAAGAATTATACCGGGCACGCCGACCACGAAAAACGCCATGCGCCAGCCGAAAAACTCATTAATCCAACCGCCGGCAAACAGCCCGAACATAATGCCAATGGGAATGCCCAAAGAGTAAATCCCCAAAGCGGTGGCGCGCTGCTCGGCCGGATAATAATCGGCAATCATCGAATGCGCCGGTGGTGAACAACCCGCTTCACCGACCCCGACGCCGATGCGCGCGGCCAGCAAATGCCAGAAATTCTGTGCCACCCCAGACAGGGCGGTGAAGAAACTCCAAATCCCCAAAGCCAGAGCGATCAAATTGCGTCGATTGGAGCGGTCCGCATAGCGCGCAATGGGAATGCCCAAAGTGGCGTAGAACATGGCAAAAGCAAAGCCCGTCAACATGCCCATTGCGGTGTCGGACAGGCCTAAATCGGCTTTCACCGGCTCCAGCAAAATCGACAGGATTTGTCGATCGATAAAATTAAATGTGTAAACGACGACAAGAATACCCAGCGCGTAATGGCGCGCTTTATATATTGAATCGCTTTGGCTGACAGATGACATTGACCCCTCCTAGAATGAGGGCAAAGACTAGCAAAAGCGGCACAAATGAAAAGCGGAAATTACCGTCTTTGTGCTTGCACTGAAGCCGCGCAACCCTAAACTCGGAGCCTGAAAAGGGAGTTTGATTTTATGAGCGACAGAGAATTTGACATTATCGTCTATGGTGCCAGCGGCTTTACCGGCCGTCTGGTGGCGGAATATATGCAGCAGCAATATGGCCGCAGCGTCAATTGGGCGATGGCCGGACGCAGCACCGAAAAATTGGCGCAAGTGCGCGATGACATGGGCATTGATGCAGCAACGCCGGTGATTGCCGCCAATGCCGATAATGAGGCCGAGCTGGCTGCCATGTCGGCGCGCACTAAAGTGATGATTACCACGGTCGGGCCGTATCAACTTTACGGTTCGCCATTGGTTGCCGCTTGTGTCGCGGCTGGCACGGATTATGTCGATTTGTCGGGCGAGCCGGGTTGGATGCATGAGATGATCAATACCCATGATGCGGCAGCCAAAGCCTCCGGCGCGCGCATTGTGCATAGTTGCGGCTTTGATTCCATTCCCTTCGATTTGGGGGTTTATTATCTGCAACAAGCGGCGCAGGAAAAATTCGGCCAGCCTTGCAGCCAAATTCGCACCCGCGTGCGCGCCATGAATGGCGAGTTTTCCGGCGGGACGGCGGCCTCTATGGGCGCGACCATGGCGGCGGTCAGCAAAAATCCCGATTTGCTCGGTATTTTGGCCAATCCTTTCTCGCTGGCCAATGGCCATGAAGGGCCCGCGCAGCCGGCCGATAATGCGCCCTATGAAGATGAAGCGACCGGCCAATGGGTCGCGCCGTTTATTATGGCGGCCATTAACACCAAAAATATACACCGTTCCAATGCGCTTTTGGGTCATGCCTATGGCAAAGATTTTCTCTATGACGAAATGATGCTGTGTGGGGTCGGTGATGAGGGGAAAGCCATGGCGGAATTTGTCGCCACCAGCAATCCATTGGCCGGCGATGACGTGCCGCAGCCGGGCGAAGGCCCGTCCAAAGAAAGCCGCGAAGCAGGCAATTATGATGTGCTGTTTATCGGCACCACGGCATCGGGCGCGCGCATGGAAGCGGCGGTTGGCGGGGATATGGACCCGGGCTATGGCTCGACTTCGAAAATGCTGGCCGAAAGCGCCCTATGTTTGCTGCAAGAGTGCGATATTGGCGGCGGTGTTTATACACCGGCTCCGGCCATGGGCGAGAAGCTCATCAAGCGCTTGGTCGATAATGCCGGGCTGTATTTCCGCATGGAAAGCTAGGCATGCCGCGCGCGCCCTATATTGACCCGCAATTGGTGCCCGGCTTGGCGCTGATAGAAGAGCTGACCGACGGCAATGACATGACGCAAGATTTGCAAGCGGCGCGTGCGGCCGGTAATGCGCGTGATGAAGCATTGCTGGCCAATATTGTCGTGCCCGATAATCTGACGCAAAGCGATGAAACGGCGCGCGCCGATGACGGTCACGCGATTGAGATGCGTGTCATGCGGCCCAAAGCGGAGGGTAAAAAACCGCTTTTCTATTGGATGCATGGTGGCGGCTATGTGCTGGGACAGGCCAAACAGGGTGACATGTTTACAATGCGCGCCGCTGCGCTGGGATGTTTTGCCGCCTCGGTAGAATATCGCCTGGCACCTGAAACCGCCTATCCCGGGCCGTTGCAAGATTGTTATGACGGGCTTGCCCATTTGCTTGAGCATGCCGATAAGCTGGGCATTGATGCAAATAGGGTGATTATTGGCGGCGTCAGCGCCGGTGGCGGACTTTGCGCCGGTTTGGCACTGCTCATTCGCGACCGCGGCCTATGCGCACCATTGGGGCAGGTTTTGATTTACCCGATGATTGATGACAGCAATATTGCCCCTGCCTCGGCCGATTTGCCCGACACGCATATATGGTCGCGCCGTTATAATCAATTCGGCTGGCAAAGCTATTTGGGTGATTTATTCGGCGGCGATGAGGTGCCGATTTATGCCGCTCCGGCGCGCGCCGAGGATTTATCCCGCCTGCCGCCGACTTATATGCCGGTCGGCGATTTGGATTTGTTCTTGGATGAAAATATCGCCTATGCACAAAAACTGACACGCGCCGGCGTGCCGACGCATTTTCATATTGTACCGGGCGCGTTTCACGGCTTTAACGGCTTTGTGCCCGAGGCCGATGTTTCAAAAGCGATAAATGGGGAAATTTTCGGCTTTGTCGAAAAATTATTGGCCGAAGCCGAATAGGTTTCAATGGCAGGCTTTGCCGTATTTTTTCAAACGCCAGTAATTATAAGGTAGCGGTGTTACAAAACCTGCAGCCCACATAAGCGGCAATACGCTGAGGGTCAGCTTGGCCCCGCCCGTGACCCAATAATCGACCAGATTCATCGCCGTTTCCATCGACACCATGGAGATGAGCGACATGCCGATCGCGGTTTGAAAGGCAGCTTTCAAAGCCATTTGCCGGCTCAATATGACGGTTTCCAGCATGATTGAGGTGATGAGGCCATTGATAATGGCCAAGCTCATAATGGCTATAACCGGCCAATCAATGCCGCTCAATTGAAAAAACAAAATCGTGCCCATATCGCCAATCGAACAGCCGATAAGACACCATAATGTATTATAGCTTGCGGTCCGCCATGTATGGCGGCAGCGCCAGTGAAAGGCTGCGGTCAGTTCGCTCTTGCTCATGGCGTCAATCTCGCATGTGAGCCGATTTTGCGAAAGGGTCTAAAGCGCCGCGATTTGCCTTTCGGTTTCTTCCCAAAGCTGCGCAGCTTGCTCTTGGTCAACCGCCCAAGGGCGTACGCCGTCATAATCGGCACTGTCGGCGGCTACCGGTTTGGCAATATTGCAATCCTCGCAATAAACCCCGCCCAGCCCGCTCAGCTTGGGTGAGGTGGCGGCAAACAAGCTTGTGCCCGCCCCTTGCGGCGGTGTTTTGAAACCGGCGGCGGCCAAATCTGACGGCGAGCCGTCTTCTTTGGTCCAGCCCAGCGCCACCATTTCCTCATTGTGCAAATGGCGTTGCAGCGGCGTGAAAATACCGCCGGGATGGACGGAAAAAGCACGAATGCCTTTTTCTTTGCCGCGCCGGTCGAGCTCAACCGCTTGCAAAGCTTTGGCGGTTTTTGATTGCCCATAAGATTGCCATTTATCGTAATCGCGGCCGGCAAAATGCATATCGTCAAAATCAATAGCGGCAATGCGGTGGCCGATGGAGGATAATAAGACCACGCGCGCGCCATCGGCTTGGCCGGCTTTTTCAAGCGCCGGCATGAGCTTATTGACCAAAGTGAAATGGCCGAAATGATTGACGCCAATTTGGCTTTCAATGCCTTGTGCGGTGGTCTCAAACGGGCAGGCCATAATGCCGGCATTGCCGATAAGAATATCGAGCCGGTCGTGCTGAGCCAAAAAATCATCGGCAAATTTTTCCACCGAGCGCAAATCGCCCAAATCCATAGCGCCAATATGCGCGCCATCCAAAATGCCGTCCAATGCGGCCTGCGCGGTTTCCGGGCGGCGTGCCGGCACATGTACATGCGCACCCGCTTTGGCCAAAGCGCGGGTGGTTTCCAGGCCAATGCCGGAATAGCCACCGGTTACCAAAACATTTTTGCCGTTCAAATCAATGCCGTTCAAAATCTCATCGGGTTCCGGGCGCGCGCCCAGCCCTGTTTCAATCGGCTGTTGGTTTTGTGAAATGGTCATTTTTCTTCTCCCCCAAGTTGAAGCAAAAGCAAAGCAGATGCGCGGCTCACGCGCAAGGGCGGTGCTGGACAGGCACGCAAAGGCAGCTTATCGTCGGCACAAATTAAGGGAGGAAGAAATGCGCGATTATGTTGAATTGAGCCGCTCCGTGGCGGGGCGTAAAGCCATTGTGACAGGTGCGGCCAGCGGTATGGGACGCGCCACGGCGCATTTATTGGCGCGCGAAGGCGCGCATGTTGCGGTTACCGATTTGGACCAAACGGCTTGCGATAAAATCGTCGGTGAAATCGAGGCGGCGGGTTTCACCACGGCGCGCGCCTATGCCATGGATATGAGCGATAACGCCGCCATTGCCGCCACCGCCAAAACCATTATCGACGATTTGGGAGGGCTGGATATTGTCGTCAATAATGCCGGCATGGCCCTGCCGTCGCCGATTGACGGCGATGATTATCCGGCCCATTGGGAGAAAAGTCTGGCCGTCATGTTGGAAGGCCCGCAAGTGCTTATCCGCGAAACATTGGCCGCTTTGCGCGCCTCTGACAGCGCCCGCATTGTCAATATTGCTTCTACGGAAGGGTTGGGCGGCAGCGCCGGCAATTCACCCTATACAGCGGCCAAGCATGGCATTATCGGTCTCACAAAAGGGCTGGCGATTGAGCTGGGGAAAGAAGGCATTACCGTCAATGCCGTTTGTCCCGGCCCCATTCACACCGGCATTACTGAAGCCATTCCCGATGAGCATAAAGCCACTTTCGCGCATCGGCGCACCGCGCTCAGGCGCTATGGCGAGCCTGAAGAAGTGGCGCATGTCACCTTGTCTTTATGTTTGCCGGCGGCCAGCTATGTGACCGGCGTGGCAATTCCGGTCGATGGCGGCATGCGGGCGCGCAATAATTAAATCGCGCGCCGCATTTTTCAATTTAGAAGGCTCTTTGCCAGCCCAGCGTCAGCGTCTCTTGGCGCTGCATTTGCACACCACGAACGTCTTGATGAACCGGCCAAACCAGTTCCAGTGCCAGACGATGGTCGCGCAAGACACCGCTTTGGCCGACGAGATTAATGCCAATGGCCAAATTGGCATAAGTGCCGCCGCTGGAGCGGCTTTGCGCCGTCGGCACGGGCAAGGTGATGTGTATATCTTGGCCGTCCAATTTGCCTTGATGACTGGCATCAAGACGCACTGAGGCACTGGCATAGGGGGTGAGGTTTTTCATCGCCCAGCCCTGCAGTTCAAATTTATCGCCCAACCGATAATTTTCATCATTATCATCAAGCCGCAGCGTGGCATTGGCTTGTCCGCCAACCCGCCAGCCGCGCCAATCGCCATTATAGGTCAATGACGGTTTCAGCT
The DNA here is from genome assembly GCA_949498175.1 of Alphaproteobacteria bacterium. Classification (GTDB taxonomy): domain Bacteria; phylum Pseudomonadota; class Alphaproteobacteria; order RS24; family RS24; genus UBA8337. Next base: position 13,010 of record CATDDF010000092.1, read on the forward strand.
CATAAGAACCCGAACCCAATTGCATCGGATAGGGCAGGCGCTTATCCATAGCTGCCGGCGCGCAGCCCATCGGGACCATCGGACGGCCGGTTTTATCCACTGCGCCGGTCGGCAAAGACAAAGCAAGCCCGCTATGCCATTGCCCATTGGCCGTTTCGCCGCCGCGAAACAGCGCGCCGATAATCGTGTCGCCCGTGCCGGTGCTTTTGCTGAGAAAGGGAGACGCACAAGGCGTTTCGCCCATCATGCCTTGATAGCTTTGCAAGACCATTTCATTGTCAATCTGCATGACCATGGCGAGCAAGGTGACGGCATCGCTCGGCGCATACATGGCGCCCAACATGGTCATCTCCATATCCATTTTTTGCGGCACCACGCGCAGCGTCATGGGTGCGCCATGCTGATTGGGCTCGGCCAGCACTTGCGCATCGCTCAGCTCATTTGTGCCTTTTATATTGCCCTTCATGCGCATGCTCATATGCCGCGCAGAAACCATAAATTCGCCGGCTTTATGCATATGGTCGCCCATCACCGTAATCGGCGCATGGCCTTCCGGCGTGGCAGGGTTTGTGTGAGTGCTGTCGGCATGGCCGGTTTGCGGGGCGGCGGCGAGCGCCAAAATCAATAAGGCCTTTTGGGCCATTGGGTGTCGTGTCATCAGACTGTCCTTTCAAAATAAATGTTTTTAGAAAAGCAGTCGGCTTGGTGGCCCCCTGGGAACGGCATGTGTGTCTGATCGCAGCTTATGCATGTCTGGCTGCTTGTGGAATTTTGCGGTCGATAGTGGCGCCTGATGCGTCGCCGCAATGGCCGCCACGGGCAGAGCGAAACCGGCCATGGGGCAACATTCCGGGTGAGTGGCGGCGTCTTCCGCCATTTCGCTTTCGACATAAAGCGCTTCTATTTTGCCGTCATGGCAAATCACATGAACATCGCCGACCGCATGACAGGCGCTGGCGGCAGCGCCGGATAAAAGCAAAAAAGCGGCAAAAATCAAGTGCAGGATACGCATGATGACTGACTAGCCGAAACGCCGTGCTTTGGCCAGTAAAACATCGATAATTTCTTATTATACTTAAATATATTGTGGTTTATTTTATTATGCAAAAATTTATGGGAAATAGCTTTGCATGGGCTCGCATTTGCGATATAAAGCCGCCAGTAAAGCGAGGAATGCCTGATGAGCAATGCGCCCAGCCAAGAAGAAGTTTTAAGCGTCGAGCACTATACCGACCGCTTGTTCAAATTTACCTGCACACGACCGCAAAGTTTCCGCTTTCGCTCCGGGGAATTCATCATGATTGGCCTGCCCGGCGAAAACGGCAAGCCGCTTTTGCGCGCCTATAGTGTGGCCAGCCCCAATTGGGATGACACGTTGGAATTTTACTCGATCAAAGTAGCGGATGGGCCGCTGACCTCGAAACTGCAAAAAATAACGGCCGGTGATCATGTGCTTTTGGGTAAAAAGCCGGTCGGCACTTTGGTGCTTGATGCGCTGAAGCCGGGCAAGCGGCTTTACATGTTCTCAACCGGCACCGGCTTTGCGCCTTTTGCCAGCCTGATACGCGACCCTGAGACATATGAAAAATTCGATGAGGTGATTGTCACCCATACATGCCGCGAAGTGGCGGAACTGGCCTATAGCCGCGCCACGGTGGACGGGTTTTTGAACGACCCTGATATTGGCGCATTGGGACGCGGCAAATTACGGCTTTATCAAAGCTGCACGCGCGAAAGCTTTGAGCATGAAGGGCGCATTACCGATCTCATCCGCTCGGGTCAATTATTCGATGATTTGGGCGTGCCCAAGCTCGACCCGGCAACCGACCGCGCAATGATTTGCGGCTCGATTGACATGACCAAAGAGCTGAAGGGCCTGATGGAAGATAATGGCTTACGCGAAGGGGCCAATTCCGACCCCGCTGATTTCGTCATTGAACGTGCTTTTGTCGACTAGGCCCAAAGTGCTCAGCCGGTCTTCAGCCCGCCCAAATCCAAATCGACAAATGTGCCGCCGTCAGCTGCCAGTTTCTCTAATGTCTTGGCAGGCTTAATGGCCGGATTATCACTCGCCAAGCCTCGTATGGTGGCCAGAATTTTATCAGCCCCGACCATGTCACCGTAAAACATCGGCCCGCCCGTATCGCCGGGCCAGCCATAGCCGAATGACCAAATCACATCGATATCACTGGGCCGTTGCGCCTTGTTTTCTTCCAGAATAATCAGCGCTTCATTGACCATAGGGTGCAATAATCGCGCCAAAATATCATCTTGCGACAGGCCCGATGCACCGGCCGCCACGCCGGTCACCTCGGCGATAATTTCTTCCGTTATCGGGCTTGGGCTGCGCTGGCGGTTGTCATCATAATCATAATAGCCGGCGCCGGTTTTTTGCCCGCGCCGGTCCATTTCGCACAAGCGGTCGCGAATCGGATTGCCGGTCACGGCGCCTTTTTTCCAGCCAATATCCAGCCCCGCCAAATCCGACATTTGAAACGGCCCCATTTTAAAGCCGAAAGCGTTAAACGCATTATCGACATCCCAGGGCAGCACGCCTTGATTGACGAGATTTTGTGCCTCGCGCTGACGCGCCGCCAATATACGATTGCCGACAAAGCCCGGGCACACACCGACCAAAGTCGCAACTTTGCCTATGGTGACGGCCAGCGCCATGGAGGTGGCGACGACATCATCGGCGGTTTCATCGGCGCGCACGATTTCCAAAAGCTTCATCACATTGGCCGGTGAGAAAAAATGCAGGCCGATAACATCTTGCGGGCGCGCCGTCACGGCGGCAATTTCGTCAATATTCAAGGCCGATGTATTGGTCGCCAAAATTGCGCCATCTTTGCAGATTTTATCGAGATTGGTGAAAATCTCTTTTTTGAGACCCATATCTTCAAACACCGCCTCAATCACCAAATCGCAATCGGCCAAAGCGGCCATGTCCAACACGCCGGTCAAACGCGCCATGCGAATATCGACCTCTTCTTGCGGAAAACGGCCACGATCGGCGGAGCGCTGATAATTGCCGCGCACCACGCCAAGCCCGCGCGTCAGCGCCTCTTCTTTGGTCTCGACAATGGTCACCTCAATGCCGGCCGTGGCAAAATTCATGGCAATGCCGCCGCCCATTGTGCCGGCTCCGATAATGCCGACTTTTTCAATCGGGCGCAGGGCCAATCCGTCGGGCAAGCCGTCAATCACCCGCGCCTTTTGGGTTGCGTCATTCATATATTCTGCTGCATCGCTCATTTTTGTCCTCCCGCGCTTTAGGGAGGCTATTTTGTCGCCACATGGCGTGCGTTTCAAGTGGCAAAGCTTGAGTTTGCGCGGCGCACGGTCTAGAAGAAAGACAGTTTTTGAATTGCGAGGCATAAATGGCTATCCATTTGCACAAAAATGATTTGCCCGAAGGGTTAAGCTTTAGCGGCGCCATCGCCGTCGATACCGAGACTTTGGGGCTGAAACCGTCACGCGACCGCCTGTGTTTGGTGCAATTATCGGCCGGTGACGGCGAGGTGCATATTGTTCAATTGGATGGTGAAAATTATGATGCGCCGAATTTGAAAGCGGTGCTGGGCGATCGGTCTTTGGTCAAGATTTTCCATTATGCGCGCTTTGATTTGGCGGTGATTGCGCAATATCTCAATGTCCATGCGGCACCGCTTTGGTGCACGAAAATTGCCTCCAAATTGACCCGAACCTATACCGACCGCCACGGGCTGAAGGATTTGTGTCGTGAGTTGCTGGGTGTCGATTTATCGAAAGCGCAGCAAAGCTCTGATTGGGGCGCGCCGGAATTATCTGACGCGCAATTAAACTATGCCGCCTCCGATGTGTTGCATTTGCACGCGCTGAAAGAAAAGCTCGAAACCATGCTCGACCGTGAAGGCCGTCGCCCGATGGCGGAAGCGTGTTTCGAATTCGTGCTGGTGCGCGCCGCCATGGATTTGGCCGGTTGGGACGATTTGGATATTTTCGCCCATTAGGGGGCGCGCATGGCAGATGACGGGCGCGACAAGCAAACAGAAAAAGCGGCTCATATAGAAGCCTATTCGCAGCGCATTATCCATTTGCGCCGCATTTTGCCCATCATTGCGGTTTTGCTGCTGGGTCTTTTGGTGCTCGCCGCCAATCCCGATTTCACACGCCCCCCCAACCAACGCGCCGCTGAGGCAGGTGACGCGCGTTTGGTTATTGACCGTCCGGTATTTGACGGCCGTTTGAGTGACGGGCGCGCCTATCGTCTCATCGCGGCGCAGGGTGAGCAGAAAAATAATGGTGATATGGCTTTCGCCGAGGCGCAAATGAATATCGCGCCAGGCCCGCAAAGCCCCGGTTTGTCCTTCACTGCCGGTGAAGGGTTTTTTAGTCCACAGCGGCCGGGTCAGGACGGCACGGCGCGGCTGCAAGGCAATGTCGTGGCCCAAACCGGGGATGGCTACGAAATCCGTGCACCGAAGGCCGAAATGAATTTGCGCGCCGGGCTTTGGCAGGCTGCGGGCGGCATTACCATGACCGGGGCTGACAGCACATTGCGTGCAGCGCGGCTTGCGGCTGATGAAAATACCGGCATTTATCGTTTTGAAAATATTCGCATGCGGCTGGTCAGTGCGGATAAGGGGGCGCAATAAATGCGCGGGCCATCCGTTTTCTTGATGTCGGCGCTTATCTTGCTGTCGCTGGGTTGGACAGCACAGGCCGATGCGCAAGGATTGCGCTTTGCCACAAACGCCAGCGCCCCGCTTGATGTTGAGGCCGGCCTGATGGTCTGGCAGCGCGCCGCCGCGCAGGCGCAATTAAGCGATAAGGCACGCCTCACGCAAGGCCCTTTGACGCTGTCGGCCAAGCGCATGAAAATCGTTTTCGGGCAAGACGGCGCGGCGCAGAATATTGAAGCGGCGGGGCAAGTCGTGCTGGTGTCGGCCGGTGACAGCAATACGCCGCCGCGCCGCGCCACCGCCGAAACCGCCTCTATCGATGTGACGGGTGAGACAATTATGCTCTCCGGCAATGTTGTGTTGCAGGCTGAGGGCGATGCCACGGCGCAAGTGAACGCCGGTCAAATGGTCCTCGACATGACAAGCGGGCGCGCACGTTTGAGCGGCACGGCCGATAAGCCGCGCGCGCGTATTGAATTGCGCTGACCCATATGCCCTCTTATAGTGAAGCCATGATGAGCTCTTCTGCGTCCGACAGCAATAATGCCATGCCGGTGAATATGAGTGGCGGCCTGCAAGCCATTGATTTGTGCAAATCCTATAAGGGTCGTCCGGTGGTCAAAAACATGGCGCTGCAATTTGATCGACGCCAATCCATCGGTCTGTTGGGGCCGAATGGGGCCGGAAAAACCACCAGTTTTTATATGATTACCGGTCTGGTGCGCCCTGATAGCGGGCGTATTTTGCTCGACGGGCAAGATGTCTCGCATTTGCCCATGTATCGCCGCGCCCGTCTCGGCATTGGCTATTTGCCGCAAGAGGCCTCGATTTTCCGCTCGCTTTCTGTCGAAGCCAATATTATGTCCATATTGCAATTGGTCGAAAGCGACCCAGAGGCGCAGCGCGACAAGCTGGAAAATCTGTTGCAGGAATTTTCCGTCACCCATGTGCGCAAATCGGCCGGTGGGGCGCTGTCGGGCGGCGAACGTCGCCGCGTCGAGATTGCCCGTGCCCTGGCCAGCAATCCCAGCTTCATTTTGCTGGATGAGCCCTTTGCCGGAATTGACCCGATTGCCATTAGTGATATTCGCGAGCTTGTGGCGCAGCTGAAAGATCGCGGTCTTGGTGTCTTGATAACCGACCATAATGTGCGCGAAACGCTGAGCATTATTGACCGCGCCGTGATCATGCATGACGGTCACGTGCTGACCGAAGGCACGGCTGATGAGATTGTCAATCATGAGGCGGTGCGTGCGCATTATTTGGGTGATGACTTCACCCTTTGAGAAATTGCTGATTTATCGGCGACTCGACTCTGCGCCTTGCATCAGGCACAGTTAAGTGACGCGGGTGCCTTGAAGCAGGCATGCGTTTTCATCTCTGCCTGCCCACGGCGCGCCGCGCCGCAAGGGTTCTTTTGAACCTGTATGATGCCAAAAAGAAGAGGAGACAGAGATGAACATACATATTACCGGCCGACATATGGAAACCGGCGCTGCCTTGCAGGCGCATGTGGAAACCCGCTTGCACGATGCGGTGAGCAAATATTTTGAGCGCTCGGCCGAGGTTACCGTCACTTTTTCCAAACAAGGCCACGAGTTTCAAGCCGCTTGTGCCCTGCATCTCGATAGCGGTCTTTATTTGCATGCATCGGGCGCGGCGCAAGATGTATATGCCTGTTTTGACCAATCCATCGGCAAAATAGAAAAACAATTGCGCCGCTATAAAAGGCGCTTGAAAAACCATCATGACCAAAAAAAACTGGCCGCCGTAATTGAAGCGCCGTTGAAAATTCTTGCCCCGGAAGCGCAAGGAGATGTGCCGGCGGAATTTACCCCGGTGGTGATTGCCGAGAGCAAAAAACAAGTCAGCCAATTATCTGTGTCAGAGGCGGTGATGCAATTGGAATTGGGCGAAGATGACTTCGTGCTGTTCAAAAGTGCGACGCGCAATAATGTCAATATCGTTTATAAGCGCCGTGACGGCAATATTGGCTGGCTCGAATTAAACGGCTAGGCCTTATTCTTCGCTGCGCCAAAAGCGCAACATGCGCTGGGTAATGGTGTCGCGCCGCCACAACCAGTGATAAAGCGCGGCCAAAATATGCGCCGCAATGAGGGCCATTAAGAGCCAAGTCACCCATTCATGCAGTTGTCGCAAGCCGATAAAATCGCCCTCAACCCCATCATTTAAGGCAAACAGGCCAAACGGTTCGATAAGGCTATTGGCGGCACTGGCGGCCATTATGCCGCTGACAATCAAAAAGCCGATGAGCCCATAGAGCGCCCCATGCGCCGCATATGCCAGTCTCTTTTGCCAAGCGGGCATATCGACGGGTAAGGCAGGTGCGTCATAACGCCAGCGCAAATACAGCCGCGCGGCCAGTAAGATGGCAAGAATCGTGCCGTCACTGGCATGGTCAGAGCGTGACTCAAAGCGATCCCAATCGGCCATTGCGCCGCCGAATTTTTGCGCCACAAAAAGGTCAACCATAATCAAAAAGGCCATCAGCCAATGAATTATTTTTTGCGCCACGGTGTAATCCGTGCGCGACACGAAAGAAGAGTGAGACATGCCATTATCCTTTTATTGTTATTGACCAAAGCCTATCACCGAATCACAGCGAAGCAAAGAATAAGGAATAAAGATTAATCTGGTCGGCGGTTACGGCGAAAGCGGCGCAATGACGCCGAGCGGCACGCAAGTGCTGATGAGCAAATGATGCGGCATATAGGGGGAAATCGAGCCGACGGAAAAGGCACTTTGATAGCGCTGCGCGGCTTGCTTTTCGGCGCTCGGCATGCCGCTTATGGCAGCTTGGGCGGTTTGACAACTCGGCAAATCCGCGGTTTTGTTCAGTCGTATATCGCCACCCTCAATCTGCACCAAAAGCGCCGCTTTTTCGGTTGCTTTTAAAATATCGGCCAAGGCGCGTTTTTCATTTTCCAGTTTCTGCATGTAATGTGGCGTCAATGCCGCCGCCCCGTTTTGTTTTTTGTTTTCGCGCGATGGGGTGGCGATGGCTCGCTCCGGCGCTTGGCCGCTGACGCGCTCAACCAAATAGCTGCCGACGCCTTGAACTTGCGCGCAGCCGCCCAAGCCCAGCACAAGCACACCGCAAAAAACATTTCTAAGCCCGTTTATGACCGTCAAATCGCTCATAAAACTTTTATCAATCAATTGCGCGCTTTAGGGAAGCGATTTTTCGATTTTCCGAAGAATGGTGGAGCCAGGCGGAATCGAACCGCCGACCTCTTGCATGCCATGCAAGCGCTCTCCCAACTGAGCTATGGCCCCTAAAGGGTGAATTCTGGCGGAAACTAATCGAAGGCGGCGCGGCAATCAAGCCAAAAAAGGCGCGCCTTTTCGGCCGCTGCGGGTTTAGTCAGCCTCTTCATCATCTTCGAGGAAGCTTTCTTCATCTTCCTCATCTTCGAGCAGCGTGTCGTCTTCATCATTATCGTCGAGCAAGGCATCGCCATCGTCAAATTGTTCCAGCGCTTCATCGTCATCGCTGTCATCATTTTCTTCATCGGCCATATCTTCGAGGCTCAATGCGTCGTCATCTTCTTCCAATGCGTCTTCATCGTCATTATTTTCATTTTCGGCCGTCGGCGTAATCTCGCGCGTCGGCTCATCCGGTGTCGCGGCAGCCATTGGGTCGTAAACATGCCCGCATTTCGGACAGGTCGCAGGGGATTTGTTCAAATCATAGAATTTGGCGCCACAGGCCTCACAAACGCGTTTTGTGCCCAGTTTCGGATCAACCATCCGACCCTCCGGTGAAAATTAACAGAAAAATGTTCCTGCCATGAAGCGCTCTCTCTGTCAAAGGTAAAGTCGCGGCGAAAATGGCGCTTTCGCGGCTGCTTGACGATAGGTCCGAAAAACGCGACAAAGCGCCATGACTGCGTCATTGCAAAAAATACCGGCCACGGGGCGACGGAACGTGGCCCTTAACGGCATGGTGCGCGTGCCGGGCGATAAATCAATTTCCCATCGCGCTCTTATTTTGGCCTCTATTGCGACCGGCACAAGCCGGGTCAGCGGCCTTTTGGAGGCTGCCGATGTGCTGGCCACCATGCGCGCCATGCAGGCTTTGGGCGCGCATATTGAAAAACAGGATAATGGCGATTGGCATATTGGCGGCACCGGGCCAATGGGGTTGTTAACGCCTGACACGCCGCTTGATTTCGGAAATGCCGGCACCGGCGTTCGGCTGGTCATAGGATTGGTGGCGGGAGCTGCCATCGCTGCCGAATTTGTCGGCGACGCCTCCTTATCGGCACGCCCGATGGAGCGTATTTTAACGCCGCTCAGAAGCATGGGCGCACAAGCGCGGGCGACAAATGGCTGTCTGCCGGTGGCGGTTGAGCCGGCCGCCTTAAAACCGGCCATCATCACCCCCGATATCGCTTCGGCGCAGGTCAAATCAGCCATTTTATTGGCTGCTTTGGGGGTTGCCGGCACCACGACGATTCGCGAAAAAATCGCCACACGCGGCCATAGCGAGACCATGTTGCAGTTAATGGGGGCCGATATAAGTGTGCATGAACAAGACGGCTATACCGAAGTCAGCCTGCATAATGAACACGGACCGAGCCGGCTCACCGCGACTGATTTTGATGTCCCCGGTGATCCGTCTTCCGCTGCTTTCCCGCTGGTCGCAGCGCTAACCGTGCCGGGCTCTGATGTGGTGCTCGAAAATATTATGCTAAATCGCCAGCGCGACGGACTTATCCGCGTCCTGCGTGCCATGGGCGGCGATATTGCAATCACCAATGAGCGCCGCGCCAGCGGCGAGACGGTGGCTGATTTGCGGGTGCGCCACGGCGCCTTGACGGCGTGCGATGTGACACCCGACACCGCACCCGATATGATTGACGAATTTCCCGCTTTGGCGGTCGCTGCGGCGGCGGCCAACGGC
>CATDDF010000093.1 GCA_949498175.1 Alphaproteobacteria bacterium
ACCATGCTGGCCGGGGTGAGCCATGATTTGCGCACGCCGCTGACGCGCCTGAAATTGCAACTGGCCATGCTGCCGGAAGGACCGGAAATTGAAGAATTGAATACGGACATATCCGAAATGGAGGATATGCTTGATGATTATTTGGCTTTTGCACGTGGCTATCAGGGCGAAACTGCAACCGAGGCCGAACTCGAGCCCTTCATCAATCAGATACATCATGACGCCGAACGACGCTGGCCAAATGTGCAAATTCGGCTGACCGATATGCTTGACCGCTCGGTCTCAATTAAATCCAACGCTTTTCGACGTTGCCTTAATAATTTGATCAATAATGCCTGCAGTCATGCCGGCATGGTGCATCTCGGTGCAAAGATTAATGAAACGGAAGACATTGTAACGATTTTTGTCGACGATAATGGTGTCGGTATTCCTGAAAACAAATTGGAAGAAGTGTTCCGTCCGTTTTATCGGCTTGATGATGCGCGCAATGCGCAAACCGGCGGCACCGGCCTCGGCCTCGCCATTGCCCGCGATGTGGCGCGCGGTCATGGGGGCGATATTGTTTTGTCGAAAAGCGGGCTGGGCGGCCTGCGCGCCGAGATTACTTTACCCGTCTAATCTGCCCCGTCTTCGCCATTGCCATCAATCGGCTCTTCTTGGCCGATTTTGGACAGCTCTCCCGCTCGCCCGGCAGCGGCGTGCGCGGCACGGCGCATCAAATCAACCAAGCCACCCGTATCGCCCATCAAAATATCAAGTGCCGCTTCTGTCGTGCCGCCGGGCGAGGTGACATTGACGCGCAATTGACGCGGGTCGGCACCCTCTTGGCGCAGCATGGCGGCTGAGCCGATGACGGTTTGTTGGGAGAGTTGCGCTGCCATATCTTGCGGCAGGCCAAGATTAACGGCAGCAGCAGCCAGCGCCTCAGCCAAGTGAAAAACATAAGCCGGACCGGAGCCCGAGATTGCTGTCACTAAATCAAGTGATTTTTCGCTCTCAAGCCATACGGTTTGACCGACCGCCGCCAGCAACGCTTCGGCAACCGCCTTTTGGCTGTCTTGTGTGCCGACGGATGCGTAAAGAGCCGTCATACCCTCTCCAATGGCGGCGGGGGTGTTGGGCATGGTGCGGACAAAAATGGCCTCACCTCCCAATAAGTCACTCATGGCATCAATGGAAACACCGGCCATAAGCGAAACCACTAAAGTCTCGGGCGCCGCCAGCAAGGCGATAGGCGGCAAAACCTCAACCGCCAATTGAGGTTTGATGGCTAAAATAATGACGCTGGGCTTAGCCGCTTCCAGCACTCGCGTCTCGGAATTCAGATGAATACCCAAATCGGCCAGTGCCGCATCAGGGTTCGGTTCCTGCACATAAAATTGCGCCGCATCGAGACCAGCATTGAGCCAGCCCTGCAACAGGGCCGAGCCCATTTTGCCGCAGCCGACGAGCAGAATCTTCTGCCCTTCGAGCAGGCCGGGGAGATTGCTAGGCATCACCACGGGTTTCAAACAGGCTGCTTTCGAGAGCTTGCTGCGGCGAATGACCGGCCCAAATCAGAAATTGGAAAGCCGGAAAAAATCGTTCGCAGGTTTCAAGCGCGTGATTGATAAGCTCTTCGCATTGGCCTTCAGACAGACCTTCACCGCTGACGAACATGGTGTTGCGGAACAAAATCGCGCCATCGCCCGACCAAATGTCAAAATGGCCGAGCCAAAGCTGTTCATTAATGAGAGCCAGCAATTCATGCACATCATTGCGCTTGCCCTTGGGTGCACGCGTGTCGAGCACACTGGCCAAATGCAACCCGCCCAAATCGGGGCGCCAGCTAATCGCCAAATGATAATCGCAATGCGACCCCGACACGCACACATTCATATCGTCTTCCGTGCCCCGTTCGAAAGGCCATTCGCGAGATGCCGCAAGGCCTTCGATCAAGTCAATCGGGTGTTCAATATGTGCCTGTTGTGCGGCTGAACTCATGAGACTTCCCTCTCCTTCGGGTTACCGTCAGGTAACTGTTAGGACTGAGAGTGTCTGATTCACTGAGTCGTTAAAAGGGCAAAAGGGGGCGGGTGAATTTAATCCACGAGCAATATGAGGGGCGCTTATTTTTTCTTTTTCAGCACATCCAATTCGGCACGCAAAGCGGCATTTTCTTCGCGCGCGGCGACCGCCATGTCACGCACCGCTTCAAATTCCTCCCGCCTCACCATGCCGTTTTCGCTCAAAATAGCATCAATACGCGATCGCATGGCTTGCTCGACCTCCTCGCGCACGCCTTGTGCTGCAATGCCCAAACCGGTGGCCAGTCCCGTCAAATCATCGAGTAATTTATTTTTTTCATCACGCATTTTTCACCTATGCCCCAAATTGGCTGCGCCCGTGCTATATTGCAAGTAATTTTAATGCGACAGAAAGACTGGCGTCCCCATGCCTTTTCCGAATATTGACCCCATTATTTTTGAAATCGGCCCGTTTGCCCTGCGCTGGTATGCGCTGGCCTATATGGCCGGTCTTATTCTCGGCTGGAAATATATGGTGGCGCTGACCAAGCGACCGGCGCTGTGGCCGCAAGGGGTGCCGGCCAATGAGGAACAAATTGATGATTTGCTGCTGTGGGTCACGCTCGGCGTGATTATTGGCGGCCGCTTGGGCTATGTGCTGTTTTACAATGCGCCATATTATCTCGCCAATCCCGGCGCGGCTTTGGCGGTCTGGCAAGGCGGTATGGCGTTTCACGGCGGCGCATTAGGGGTTATTTTGGCGGTGATTTATTTTGCCCGTAAGAACAAAATCCCACTTTTATCGCTTGGCGATATGGTCGCCATTACCGTGCCGTTCGGGTTGCTATGCGGACGGCTGGCCAATTTCATCAATGGCGAATTATGGGGTCGCGTTACTGACGCGCCATGGGGCGTTATTTTTCCCGGTGCCGGGCCGCTGCCGCGCCATCCCAGCCAATTATATGAAGCGGCATTGGAAGGCGCGCTTTTGCTGCTGGTCTTGAATGTGTTGGCATGGCGTTTCAAGGCCTTGGCCAAGCCCGGTCTGCTGACCGGTTTGTTTCTCATCGGCTATGGCGCGTCGCGTTTCGTAATTGAATATGTGCGCGAACCCGATGCCCATATCGGCTTTATTTTCGATATTGTTACGATGGGACAAATATTATCTCTGCCCATGATGTTGGCCGGTGCCGGTTTTGTTTATTGGGCCACGACGCGCAAATGACGCCGCTTAAGAAAATTCTCATCGAAGAAATTTCCGCCAATGGGCCGATGAAGCTGGCTGACTATATGAAGCGCGCGCTTGCCGACCCAGAGCACGGCTATTACATGCAACGCCGCCCCTTTGGTGCGAGCGCTGCTGATGGCGGTGATTTCATCACCGCGCCGGAAGTCAGCCAAATGTTCGGTGAACTCATCGGCGCATGGCTCGCCGATTTATGGCATCGCATGGGACAACCGCGTGATTTTTGCTTGGTAGAATTGGGGCCGGGGCGCGGCACGCTGATGGCTGATATTTTGCGCGCCGCCAATGTGCTGCCCGATTTCGTGAAAGCGGCGAAAGTACATTTTGTCGAGACCAGCCCGGCTTTGCGCGCGGCGCAAAAACAAGCCGTACCGCAAGCCATATGGCACGATTATGTAGCAACCCTGCCCGCCGCGCCAACTCTATTGGTCGCCAATGAGTTTTTCGACGCCTTGCCGGTGCAGCAATATCGCAAGCATGGCAAAGACTGGCTTCCGGTGATGGTGACGAAAAACAATGATAATTTGGTTCTGGCCGACGGCGCGGCGGTCGCCTCACCGTTTTCTGATGCGCTGATCACCTGCCTGCCCGACACGATAAATAATGGCGAAATTGTCGAGAGCGCCGCAGCGGCGGAAAGCACCATGCAGCAACTGGCGCAGCATATTGCAATGCATGGCGGCGCGGCTCTGCTGATTGACTATGGCCACGCCGAACCGGCTTGCGGCGACAGCTTTCAGGCGATGCGCGGCCACGGATTTGTTGACCCGCTGGCCGAGCCGGGGTTGGCTGACTTGACCGCGCATGTCAATTTTCCGATGCTTGCCCATATTGCCGAAACGGCAGGGCTGACCGCCGCACCGATTATCGCGCAAGGGCTGTTTTTGGAGGCGCTGGGCTTGAGCTTGCGCAGTCAGCAGCTCATTCAATTAAGCCCCGAACGCGAAGCCGATATTGAGAGCGAAAGACATCGCCTCGCCGCGCCGCAAGAAATGGGAAGTCTGTTCAAAGTATTGGCCGTCGCCCATGCCGATATGCCGCCATTGGCCGGGTTTTCGCCGCAAGCCCCATGATTGAACGGCTTACCCACGCCGCTTTGCACGGCACGGCGCATGGCTTTTTCACACGACAGGGCGGCGTATCGACCGGCCTATATGAAAGCCTGAATGTTGGTCTCGGCTCTGAAGATGCGCGCGTCCCCGTATTGGAAAACCGCGACCGCGTGCGGCAATATCTCGGCGCAACCGCACTGGCCACAGCCTATCAAACGCACAGCACGGTGACCGCTTTCATCGATGCACCGCAAGAAGCGATAAAAGCAGATGCGCTGGTCACCAAAACCGGCGGCCTCGCCATTGGCGCATTGGCCGCCGATTGCGCACCGGTTTTACTGTCTGACACACAAAACGGCATTATCGGCGCCGCGCATAGCGGCTGGCGCGGCGCGTTTGACGGCATATTGGCCAGCGTCGCCGCAACCATGCGCGAAAATGGCGGCAAGCATATCGCTGCCGTTATCGGCCCTTGCATTTCTCAAAAAGCCTATGAGGTCGGCCCTGAATTCATTGCCCGCTTTGAGAGCAATTATGACGATGACCTCGATTTATTCACGCCGTCCAAAAAAAGCGGCCATCATATGTTTGACCTGCCGTCTTTTGTGCAGCGGCAATTGGCGCGCGTCGATATTGAAGCGCATATCATAAAAGCCTGCACTTATGAGGATAAGGCGCGGTTTTTCTCTTATCGGCGCACCACCCATCGCAAGGAGCCCGATTATGGACGCCAGATTTCGGCGATTTGTTTGCCGTAAAGAAGCCGGTGTCAGGGGCTGAATGGAACGAAACGGCGCCGCCTTTTTTATTGGCTTTAGCCGTCTCGCCTATGGCTTATTCGGTCGCCGCTCAATCAGACGGCACCTTATTCGGCCATGGCCCCTGACACAAATCTTAAACGCGAAACCGGCACATGCTTTCGCAGGTGCCGGGGCGTAGAAAAACCGAATCCGTAGGAACGGCCGCGACGTATTCGGCGCGAGCCTTATTTCGCCGCCACCCCGACAGAGCGGAGTGGAGGAATTTTTTCAGCAATTCATAAAAAAAGGCCTACGCCCCGAAAGGAACCGTTAAGCCACATACGCAATTACAAATTGCGGCTCTTGATGCGGGGCTTTTTGGACCCCATCAGCACACCATCCATGCACTGACCAAATGACTATTGCAGATATGAGGGGATTGGGGAAGCCATTTAGGCTTATCAAAAAAGTCATACAAACGGGGATAATTCAAAAAGGGAAATAGCGAATCTCCCGCCGCTTTGTTATTCAAAACAAGACTTCAATTCGGAGGGCGTCGTCATGAAAATCATTGCCGGAAACAGCAACTTACCCTTGGCCGAAGAAATCAGCACTTATTTGAAAGTGCCGCTGGCCGACAGCGCCGTGCGTCGTTTTGCCGATAATGAAGTGTTTGTCGAAATACTGGAAAATATGCGCGGCGAAGATGTGTTTGTCGTGCAATCCACCTCGGCACCGGCCAATGACCATTTGATGGAATTGCTGATTATTATTGACGCGCTGCGCCGTGCCTCGGTGCGCCGCATCACCGCCGTGCTGCCCTATTTCGGTTATGCCCGCCAAGACCGCAAACCCGGGCCGCGCACGCCCATTTCAGCCAAGCTGGTCGCCAATCTAATTGAAGCGGCGGGGGCCGACCGCGTGCTGACGCTGGATTTGCACGCCGGACAAATTCAAGGCTTTTTCGATATTCCGACCGATAATCTGTTCGCTGCGCCGGTTTTTGTCGATGACATTAAAGCGCGCTTTAACGGGCAAGATTTGATGGTGGTCTCGCCCGATGTCGGCGGCGTGGTGCGCACACGCGCTTTGGGCAATCGCATCGGCGCTGACCTTGCCATTGTCGATAAGCGCCGCGAACGGGCCGGCGAAAGCGAAGTGATGAATATTATCGGTGATGTAACTGACCGCCATTGCCTTTTGGTCGATGATATTGTCGATAGTGGCGGTACGCTGTGCAATGCTGCCGAAGCCTTGTTGAATAATGGCGCGAAATCGGTTTCCGCTTATATCACTCATGGCGTTTTGTCGGGCGAAGCGGTCAATCGGGTAAATAATTCGCAGCTTGAAAAACTGCTGATTACCGACACGATTCAGCCGACCGAGGCGATTTTGAAATCGGACAAGTTCGGCATTATCAAAATTGCTGAATTGATTGGTGAAGCCATGCGCCGCACCACCGATGAGCACTCGGTTTCGAGCCTTTTCGACTAAATCATTAATCATTGCGCGCACGCGCTGACGCGGCTATAACCCGCTCACGATACGGTTTTGCACCCCTGGAGGAAAACCGGTCTGACCGGCAGGACACGGGTTTTGTCGGGATTTATCGCTAACCAAGGAGACAGAAATGTCTGATATTTATGAAATTACCGCTGAAAAGCGGGAACGGGCCGGTAAGGGGATCGCTCGTGCATTACGTCGTGAAGGACTGGTGCCGGCCGTTATCTATGGGGATAAAAAAGACCCAGAAGGTATTGCTCTTAAATTGGGCGAAGTGAAAAAACTGTTCAATACGGGCCGCATGCTGAACACGCTGCTGGATATTGAAATTGACGGCAAAAAACAGCGCGCCATCGCTCGTGATGTGCAATTGCATCCGGTGCGTGACGATATTCTGCATGCCGATTTCCTACGCCTCGGAAAAGGCGCAAAAATCGCGGTTGAAGTATCGGTGACCTTCCTCAATGAGGAAACCTGCCCGGGCCTCAAGCAAGGCGGTGTTTTGAACGTTGTGCGCTATACGGTTGAACTGAACTGCCCGGCTGACAATATTCCCGAAACCATCGAGCTTGACCTCGCGGAAGCGGAAATGAATGACAGTATCCACATTTCGGAAGTAACCTTGCCCGAAGGCGTGGAACCGGTGATTTCTGACCGCGACTTTACCATTGCCACCATTGCTGCTCCGGCCGCGCTTAAGAGCGAAGAAGCGGAAGAGACTGAAGGTGAAGAAGGCGAAGACGGCGAGACCGAAGGCGAAGCAAGCGCTGCTGAAGAAAGCGGCGGCGAAGAAGAAGGCGGCGAAGAGTAAT
This sequence comes from Alphaproteobacteria bacterium, assembly GCA_949498175.1. Classification (GTDB taxonomy): domain Bacteria; phylum Pseudomonadota; class Alphaproteobacteria; order RS24; family RS24; genus UBA8337. The sequence goes on from CATDDF010000093.1 coordinate 7,360, forward strand.
CTTCGCCCCACCTCCCTTTTCGGGAGTGTCTCATGCAGCTTTTTGTCGGCCTCGGTAACCCCGAACCCAAATATGCCAAGAACCGCCATAATATCGGCTTTATGGCGATAGATGCGCTCGCCGCAGCCTATGATTTTGCGCCGTTTCGAGAAAAATATCACGGGCAGTTGGCTGAGGGGCAAATCGGCAATGAAAAAGTGCTGTTGTTGAAGCCGCAAACTTTTATGAACAAAAGCGGTGTCAGCGTTTCTGAGGCGGTTAATTTCTTTAAGCTTGATGGCAGTCAAATTGTCGTGTTTTACGACGAGCTTGACCTGCCGCCCGGCAAATTACGCATGCGCCGTGG
>CATDDF010000094.1 GCA_949498175.1 Alphaproteobacteria bacterium
AAGCCCCTCGGGCTCCAGAAAAATCTGATGCGCGACGCGGTCGGGAAAGCGCACCACCTTATCTTCGATAGCCGGGCAATAGCGCGGCCCGACGCCGTCAATCTGCCCCGAATAAACCGGCGATAATTTGACGTTTTTCTCGATAATATCAAATGTTGCCTGAGTGGTGTGGGTAATATGGCAAACGGTTTGCGGCACGGTTATCTTATCGGTCATGAAAGAAAACGGCACGGGGGCGGCATCGGCCGGCTGCGCTTCCAACATATCGGTATTAATGGTGCGCCCGTCGAGCCGCGCCGGTGTGCCGGTTTTCATCCGCCCCAAAGACAGCGCGCCGCTTTCTTCGGCCAGGGCATAAAGTCTTTTCGACAGGGTGATGGCGGGTGCTTCGCCGTGCCGACCGGCGGGAATGCGCTGCGTGCCAATATGCACAATGCCGTCGAGAAATGTGCCGGTGGTCAACACCACGGCCGCAGCGCGAATAGCCGTGCCGTCCGCCGTCACAATACCGATGCAGCGGCCTTCTTCAATCAACACATCATCGACCGGCCGAGCCAAAACATCGAGATTATCCGTCGCCGCAATCGCCGCCTGCATGGCCGCGCGATAGAGCTTGCGGTCGGCTTGTGTGCGCGGTCCATGCACGGCCGGCCCTTTGCGCCGATTGAGCAGGCGAAACTGGATGCCTGACGCATCGGCGACGCGCCCCATCAGCCCGTCCAGCGCATCGATCTCGCGCACCAAATGCCCCTTGCCGACACCGCCAATGGCCGGATTGCAAGACATTTCGCCGATCGTCTCCAGCCTATGCGTGACCAGAAGCGTGGCCGCGCCATAGCGTGCCGCCGCCGCCGCCGCTTCGCACCCTGCATGGCCGCCACCAATGACAATGACATCATATTGCTTTATCTGCTCGCTCATGCTGGCGTGATAGCGCATAAGCGCCAATGCCGACAAGCTATTTCATGGGCTGCCGGCCTGACCGTAATTGTTTCACGTGAAACATGGCGGGATATGGGGCGCAGCTATTTGCCGATACAGAAATCCGCAAATACCACATCGAGCAATTGCTCGACATCGACAGCACCGGTCATGCGCCCCAGCGCACGCTGCGCCAAGCGCAAGTCTTCCGCCGCCAGCTCCAACGCACCGGCATTTTGCGCCGCCGCCATATGCGCCAGCACATCGCGCAAAATCGCAATATGGCGCGCGCGTGTCACCGGCGCACTTGCGCCGCTGCCCGTCAGCTCCAGAGCCCGCTCTTGCAGGGCCGCCAACAGAGCCTCTTGACCGGCGCCGGTTTTTGCCGACAGGCTGAGCGCGCCCTCCTCTTCAATCGGTGCCAAATCGCATTTATTGGCGATATGCAGGTCGGCATCCGCGAGGCGTTGTGTCAGAATTTTATCTTCCAATGGCGGCGCATCCGGCGCACTGACCCAGACGACAATATCGGCCTCTTCTGCCGATGCGACGGCGCGGCGCACGCCTTCGCGCTCAATATCATCACCGGCAGCGCGCAAACCGGCCGTATCAATCAGCGTCACCGGCACACCGGCGAGCAGCATAGCGACCTCGATTATGTCCCGCGTCGTGCCGGCGCGAGCCGACACAATAGCCGCCGCGCGACCCGCTAACATATTGAGAATGCTTGATTTTCCGGCGTTTGGTGGGCCAATAAAAGCAATCCGCACACCGTCGCGCAGACGCAAGCCGCGCCCGTCGCCCACCTCAGCGGCCAATTCATCGTGCAAATCGGGCAGGGCATTGAGCGCTTTTTGCCCGATACCGCCGGGCAAATCTTCATCGGCAAATTCCAAATCGGCTTCCAAATGCGCCAGCACGGTTTTCAGGCGCTCCCGCCAGCCCTCGGCGCGATGGCGTAAGCCACCACGCAATTGCGCCAGAGCCTGCTTTTGTTGCGCTCCGCCTTCAGCGTCAATCAAATCGGCAATGGCTTCGGCTGCCGTCAAGTCCATTTTTCCATTAAGCACGGCCCGACGGGTAAACTCGCCGGCTTCGGCGGCGCGCAGACCGGACATGGCCGACAAAGCAGCCAGCGCGCTTTCGATGACCGCCAGCCCGCCATGCAGATGCAGCTCCGCCATTGCCTCGCCGGTAAAGCTATGCGGTGCCTCAAAACGCAACACCAATGCCTCATCCAAAAGCGCGCCGGTCTGGGGGTCTGTCAGCGCGCGCAGGGCGGCATGGCGCGGTTTCGGCAAAACGCTCACCCCCAATGCCGCCAATGCCCTGTCGCAGGCCGCACCCGACAGCCGAATAACCGCCAAAGCGGCGCGCGCCGGCGCCGTCGATAAAGCAAAAATCGTCTCGTCAGACACCTGTTTAATCGCCCTTTTAATCGCCTTGTGCAGATGAAAATTTCAGGTAACCTGCCCGACATGTCCGACAAAGGCAATCCCAGATTTGCACGCAACCGACTGGCCGATGCGACCAGCCCCTATCTTTTGCAACACAAGGACAATCCGGTGCATTGGCAACCCTGGGAGGCAGCGGTGTTTGACGAGGCGCGCCGCCGCAATGTGCCGGTGCTTTTGTCAATCGGCTATGCCGCTTGCCATTGGTGTCATGTCATGGCGCATGAAAGCTTTGAAGATGAAGAAGTGGCGGCGCTGATGAACGCCCATTTCGTCTGCATCAAGCTCGACCGTGAGGAGCGCCCTGATTTGGACGAGATTTATATGAGCGCATTGGCCATGATGGGCGAGCAGGGCGGCTGGCCGCTGACCATTTGCCTCGACGCCGATGGCGCACCGTTTTGGGGCGGCACATATTTTCCCAAAAATCCACAATATGGTCGTCCCGGCTTCCTGCAAATACTGAGCGAGATTTCGCGTGTCTGGCGCGAAACGCCCGATAAGATAAAAGCCAACACCAAGGCCTTGACCCAAAGCTTAAACGCCAAAGCGACGGCTGATGCGCGCGGCGACATGCCCGCCGATTTACCCCACCGCGCCGCGCAAAATCTTACTGCACATATTGATTTGGATAAGGGCGGGCTGGCCGGCGCACCAAAATTCCCGCAACCGTTCCTTTATAAATTTATTTGGCAAGCGGCACAGCTGAGCGGCGATATGGACATGCGCGCAGCGGTTTTGGCAACGGCGCGCAAAATCTGCCAGGGCGGTATTTACGATCATTTGCGCGGCGGTTTTGCGCGCTACAGCGTCGATGCCGATTGGCTTGTGCCCCATTTTGAAAAAATGCTTTACGACAATGCGCTGCTCATTGACCTTTTATGCACGCTTTATCGCGACACAAAGGAGCCGCTTTTTGCCGCGCGCATTGCTGAAACCATTGGCTGGATTGAGGCCGAAATGCTGACCGATGAAGGGGCTTTCGCATCCAGCCTTGATGCCGATACGCAAGGCGAAGAGGGGCGCTTTTATGTTTGGGAAAAGACCGAAATAGAGGCGCTGTTGGGGGCTGAAGCGGAAGCCTTTTGTGCCGCTTATGACATTACCGAAAATGGCAATTTTGAGGGTCGCGCCATTCCCCATTTGCTGGCCGGCACCGACACGCCCCAAACCACACTGGACGAAGCGCGCGCGACATTGCTGGCGGCCCGCAATCGGCGCACACGCCCCGGCCGCGATGACAAAATCCTTGCCGATTGGAACGGTATGATGGTGACGGCGCTGACGCAGGCATCGCAAATTTTTGACCGCCCCGAATGGCGCGCCCTGGCCGAGACGGCCTTTGCGGCCGCACGCCGCGCGCTCACCGACAAAGACGGGCAATTATTTCACGCCGCCCGCGACGCAAGACGGCTCAATGTTTCGCTGGCTGCTGATTATGCCTTTATGGGGCAGGCCGCCGCCGCGCTTTATGCGGCGACCGGCAAAGCCGATTATCTGACTCTGGCCGAAGCCTACGGAGATGACCTACACGCCCATTTCGGCGATGCCACGCGCGGCGGCTATACCACCAATCGACAAGACGCCACCGGTGTTTTGGTCAATAATCGTGCCGTCCAAGACAATGCCCAGCCCTCGACCAATGCCGCAGCACAAACATTATTCGCAAGCCTTGCCGCATTGACCGGCCATGGCGCATGGGAAGCAAAAGCGACCGCGGCGTTCCGGGCGCTGGCCGGACATTTGACCCAAAAATACCCGTCCATGACAGCGCTTTTATCGGCCCATTATGAGCGCCAACATGCCCTATCCATCATTATTATCGGTGACGGTGCGCCGGCCAAGCGGTTGGCTGATACCGCCCATCGCCACAAAGTTTTTCATCGCCATATTGTTGCCCTGGCCCCCAATGCTGCATTGCCGCCAGGCCATGCCGCGCATGGCAAACAGGTGATTGGTGGCAAGGCAACCGCCTATATTTGCCCCGGGCAAAGCTGCCTGGCCCCAATCACCGAGGCGGCGGCTCTCTCGCAAGCGCTTGACGCGCTGGTCGCGCAGCGACAGACTGGGGGTGAGAAAACCCTGGGAGACGAAAATGGCCGATATTGAACGTGAGACCGTGCAGATTGCGCTTGGCGATGATTATTTTGACGCTTATTTGGCGCGGCCCAAAGGGAACCCGAAAGGCGGCATCGTCGTCATTCAGGAGATTTTCGGTGTCAATGCCGATATTCGCGCCACCGCCGATTGGCTGGCGGGCGAGGGCTATATGGCGTTGGCACCGGATTTGTTCTGGCGGCAAGAGCGCAATGTCTCCCTGACCGACGGCTCGGAAGAAGAATGGCAAAAAGCCTTTGCCCTGATGAACGGCTATGACGGCGATGAAGGCGTTGGCGATATACAGGCCGCAATTGACGATTTGCGTATGCGCGGATGCGCCAAAACCGGCACAATCGGCTTTTGCTTGGGCGGGCGCATGGTCTATCTCGCCGCCTGCCGCACCAATGGCGATGCCCATGCCTCTTATTATGGGGTTGGCATTCAAGATTTGCTGGGCGAGGCGGAAAACATCACCGCGCCAACCCTTATCCATATTGCCGCCAATGATGAATTTGTGCCGCAAGAAGCGCAAAGCGCCATTGCCGACGGTTTGCGCGAGCATGGCTTGGCCGATGTGCATATTTATGACGGCCAAGACCATGCTTTTGCGCGCCATAATGGCATGCATTATGATGCTGCCGCCACCGCGCTGGCACATGGCCGCACGCTGGATATGTTCGCCAAGGCTTTGGCTTAACCGTTTTACGTATTCATCGAGTCGAAAAACTCATCATTGTTTTTGGTGTTTTTCAGCTTATCGATAAGGAACTCGGCCGCATCGACCGCGCCCATCGGATTCAAGATGCGGCGCAACACATAGATTTTGGCCAGTGCCCCGGCATCGACCAGAAGTTCTTCTTTACGTGTGCCCGATTTCATAATGTCAATGGCCGGGAAGACGCGCTTGTCGGAAATTTTACGGTCGAGCACAATCTCGCTATTACCCGTCCCTTTAAATTCTTCAAAAATCACCTCATCCATGCGCGATCCGGTTTCAATCAGGGCGGTTGAAACGATGGTCAATGAGCCGCCTTCTTCAATATTGCGCGCCGCACCGAAAAACCGTTTCGGGCGTTGCAGCGCATTGGCATCCACACCGCCGGTCAATACTTTGCCTGAGCTCGGCACCACCGTGTTATAAGCGCGCCCCAGGCGGGTAATGCTGTCGAGCAAAATAACCACATCACGGCCATGCTCAACCAGCCTTTTGGCCTTCTCAATGACCATTTCGGCAACCTGCACATGACGCGTTGCCGGTTCGTCGAAAGTTGAAGACACCACTTCGCCATCGACCGAACGCTGCATATCGGTGACCTCTTCGGGGCGTTCATCAATCAATAAAACAATCAAATAACATTCGGGATGATTGGCCGAAATGGATTTGGCGATATTTTGCATGAGCACGGTCTTGCCGGTGCGCGGCGGCGCGACAATCAGGGCGCGCTGACCCTTGCCCAAAGGCGCAACAATATCAATGACCCGGGTTGATAAATCCTTGCGCGTCGGGTCATCGGTTTCCATTTTTATGCCGGCATCGGGATAAAGCGGCGTCAAATTGTCAAAATGTACTTTCTGGCGGGCCTTTTCAGGCTCTTCAAAATTAATCTTATTGACTTTCAAAAGCGCAAAATAACGTTCACCGTCTTTCGGGCTTCTGATCTCGCCTTCCAGCGTGTCGCCGGTCCTGAGCGCGAAGCGGCGGATCTGACTGGGGCTGACATAAATATCATCAGGGCCAGGCAAATAATTGGCATCGGGTGAGCGCAAAAAACCAAAGCCGTCTTGCAGCACCTCTACCACGCCTTCGCCGATAATCGTCACATCATCATCAGCCAGTTTTTTCAATATGGCGAACAGCATATCCTGCTTCAGCATGGCTGAGGCATTCTCAATTTCATGGGTTTCAGCAAAGGCCAATAATTCGGTCGGCGATTTTGCCTTTAACTCTTCCAGTTTAATCTGATCCATAATCTTGCTCGCCAATTTGGGGATGGGTCATACACTGTCCGACGAACCGGACGCTCAACAATTTTTACGAAAAGCAAAAGTGCCGACGCGCGGCCTTCGGTAGGAAGACGAGTATAATCCAAAGCGTGCCGCCGCTCAAGTAGAGTTTAAAGACCGGCTAAAAAGGCTGTATGACAACCAAAATAACAATCACCACTGTCAATATGGGCGGCACTTCATTGATCATGCGATAAAATTTCGACGGATGCGGCAGCGCACCGGAGGCCAAAAGTTTTACTTGCTTGGTTAAAAATCCATGATAGCCGCTTAAAAATAAAACAGCAGCCAATTTACCGATAAGCCAAAAATCAGTAATTGGCCAATGCCCTCCGGCAAAAATCAACGACAGACCGAATATCCACGCCGCCGTCATGGCCGGCGTCATAATAATACGCAATAATTTCTCTTCCATAAGCGGGAACATTTCATATGCCGTTTTATTTTCTAGTGCTTCGGCGTGATAAACAAAAAGCCGCGGCAAATAATACATGCCGGCCATCCAAAACATCACGGCAATAATGTGAAAGGCCAAGAGCCAACGATAATACTCAGCCAGAAAAACCATTACCCCTCCTCGCGTACCAATTCGACAAGCCGCGCGACATTTTCCGGCGGCGTTTGCGGCACAATACCATGCCCAAGATTGAAAATATGCCTGGTGCCCCGGGTTTTTTCCAAAATCAGTTGCACGGCGCGGGTCAATTTTTCACCCCCCTCGACCAATATCATCGGATCAAGATTGCCTTGCAATACCATATCAGGACCGGTTTCTTTCCGCACAGCGTCAATATCAGCACCGGTATCAAGCCCCAACCCGTCGCATTTGACGGCTGTGCAATACTCACCCATATGGGCTTTGGCGGCGCGCGGGAAAGCAATGATCGGGGCTTTAATCCCCCTGGCTCGTAAGCCGTTAATAAGCGCCGCCATGGGTGCAACACACCAACGCTCGAACTCATCGCCCTCCAAAGACCCGGCCCAGCTTTCGAAAATTTGCAAAACGTCTGCACCCGCCTCTATCTGTGCGGCCAGATAATCAATGCTGGCAGCGACCAAAATATCGATAATCGATTGAAAAGCGGATGGGTCTTTTTGCGCCAGCGCGCGCGCCGGTGCTTGGTCCGGCGTGCCGCGCCCGGCCACCATATAACTGGCGACGGTCCATGGGGCCCCGGCAAAACCGATAAGCGTCGTCTGGCTCGGCAAGCTGTCCGATAAGCGCTTTACCGTTTCGGCTATTGGCGCCAAATGCGCTTGCACCCCATCGAGCCGGAGCGCATCACCATCAATAATCGGTGTCAAGCGCGGCCCCTCGCCAGTCTCAAACCATAATTCTTGTCCCAAAGCCTGTGGTATCAACAAAATATCGGCAAATAAAATCGCCGCATCAAAACCATAGCGGGCAATCGGCTGCAAGGTTACTTGTTCAGCCAGTTCGGGCGAATAGCATAAATCCAAAAAGCCACCAGCTTGTTCGCGTGTGGCACGATATTCGGGCAAATATCGCCCCGCTTGGCGCATGAGCCAAATCGGAGGCGATGCTTGGCTTGCAATCGGATGACCCTGAAGTACATGCAATAATTTCTTTTGTGATACTGGCGAAGAGCTCATGCTTCTCCATAGCCCTTTTTCTTATTTAAATAAATAAAGGATGTTGTTGTTGTTGGTCGCGCGCGGTTTTGTTGATTAAGCGGTTTCCGCCAAATCATCCCCGAAGAACCGGCTGTGGAAATCTGCATGTGAAGACCGGGGATGAAAATTCATCCAGAATCTATGCCCGACGCGGCTTTTTTAATAACGAAACAGGCCCTAAGAAATAGGTGAATAATGGGGATAAAAAATATCCACGGCCGGCAGAAAATATCCCCATAACCCCCATAGCGGTATCAGCCATTTAATAAACCATGTATGAAAGCGGAGTGAATTTGGTAAAACGGGGACAAAATTTCTTGGCTTCGAAGGCAGCGCAACTTATCCTCATTATTCACATTATCCAGCTTGCTCAAGGGGCCCGCGCGCATGGCCACAACCCAGTTTCATCTGCACCTGATTTCTGACAGCACCGGTGAAACCGTGCAAGCCGTGGCGCGCGCCGTTTGCGCGCAATTTGTCAATGCTGAGCCGCGGGAACATATTTACGGATTGGTGCGCGGTAAAAAAGCCTTGGCACGGGCGCTTGACGAAATGGAGCAAAATCCGGGCCCGGTCTTATATTCCATATTGGATGACGGCCTGCGCAGCGAATTGCACGCAGCTTGCGATAAGATGGGCGTGCCGTGCCTTTCGCTTTTACAGCCTTTTGTCAATTCCTTGGCGCCCTATTTAAAGGTGGAAATTGCCAATAAGCCGGGCGGCCAGCACGCCATGGATACGGATTATTTCCGCCGCATCAACGCCCTGAATTACACCATTCAACATGATGACGGACAAAGTCAGGGCGATTTGAACCAAGCCGATATTGTGCTCACCGGCGTCAGCCGCACCTCAAAAACCCCGACATGTATTTACCTTGCCAATCGCGGTTATAAGGCGGCCAATGTGCCGCTTGTCCCCGGCATGGCACCGCCCGCCGAATTGCTGCAGGCGCACCACCCGCTGGTTGTCGGCTTGACCAACAGCCCCGAGCGCCTGCAGGCCATTCGCCGCAATCGACTTTTGACGCTCAATGAAGGCAGCGAAACCGAATATATCGATCCCGAGCTTATTCGCGGCGAAGTGGCCGAGGCGCGGCGCTTGTTCGCGCGGCAAAAATGGCCGGTCATAGATGTCACGCGGCGCTCGGTCGAGGAAATTGCCAGTGCCATTTTAAATCTCTATCAAGAGCATGAAAAAGCCCGTCAAAATGAGGCGTCTATATGACCATGCGCTTGCAAAAAAACCTCACCCTTGCCTCGCAAAGCAAAATCCGCGCCGATCTATTGCGCGGTGCCGGGCTGGATTTTGAGATAAGAATATCCGGCGTCGATGAGGCGGCGCTCAAGCTTGCGCATCAAGGCACGGCGGAGGAATTGGCGTTGGCTCTGGCGGCGGCCAAGGCGCAAGCGGTCTCGGCCGAACACGGTAGCGACGGGTTGATTATCGGCGCCGACCAAATTCTTGAATGCAATGGTGTTTTGTATGACAAACCGCGCAATATGGCGGAGGCGCGCGCCAATTTGCTGCGCTTTCGCGGGCAAACCCATTATCTGGTCGGGGCAGCCGTGTTGCTTGAAGCCGGCGAGATTGTTTGGTCGCATCACGGGCGCGTCGGCCTGACCATGCGCGATTATTCAGAAGCGTTTTTGGATGCCTATTTGGAGGCTGCCGGCACGGCGGTTCTTGGGTCGGTCGGCTGTTATCAGCTGGAAGCTTTGGGGGCGCATTTATTCGCGGCCATTGACGGTGATTATTTTTCTATTTTGGGCCTGCCGCTTCTTCCCTTACTGGACGGCCTGCGCACCCATGGCGGGCTTTTGGCATGAGTGCGGTCGGTGGACGGCTCGCCATTATCGGGTGGCCGGTCGGCCATTCCCGCTCGCCGCTCATTCATAATCATTGGCTGGCGGAGCGCGGCGAAAAACCGCTTTATGAAGCCTATCCGATAGACCCAAAGGCAGATTTTCGGGCCGCTTTGGAGGCCATGGCGGCTGACGGCTTTGTCGGTGCCAATGTTACCGTGCCGCATAAAGAGGCCGCTTTTGCGGCGATGGACGCGGTAAGCGCGTCGGCGCAAAAGCTTGGTGCGGTCAACACAATCAGTTTTCAGGGCGGGCGCTTGCTGGGGGCCAATACGGATGGCGAGGGCTTTATTGCCGGACTGGATGCGGCGGCAATTTCGGCGCAAGAAAACTGGCGCGCCGGCCCGGCGCTGGTTTTGGGCGCAGGCGGGGCGGCGCGTGCCATTATTGCCGCTTTGGGAGACGCCGGTCTGGGCGATATTCGCTTGCTCAATCGCACGCGACAAAATGCCGAGGCGCTGTCATCATTGGCCGATCATGTGCAGATTGGTGATTGGCACGAACCCGTCACCATGGCCGAGGGGTGCCGGCTTTTGGTCAATACGACCAGTCTCGGCATGGCCGG
>CATDDF010000095.1 GCA_949498175.1 Alphaproteobacteria bacterium
ATTCGAACCTCTGACCTCTGCCTTCGGAGGGCAGCGCTCTATCCAGCTGAGCTACGAGTGCCGTGGAAGATATATAGCGGCTTATCGCCTGACTGGCTATCGGCATTATGCATAAGTTCAACCGATGCGCCGCACTCCTATTGTCGATGACCCAAAACAAGCGCATACTGGCGCGGTCTTGAGAGCCGGATTGGGGGGATCATGCTTGTGGACGGCAAAAACAACCATCAAATGGCCCGTTTTGGGTGGTGGCGCGATAAGCTGACAGCCCTCGACAAACTCCTGTTTTATGGTGTGCGAAGGCCTATCGGGTCAATCAAGACACATAAACAATTCTTTTGGGCCTGTGCGTGGGCAGCGTGCAAATGTCACTGAGCCGCAAAATAACAAGCCTGAAATTATGGCAGAAAATTTTTCTGTCGCTCGGCGTTTTCGCGCTCGGCTTTGCCGGTTTTACCTATTGGTATTTCGCAACACGCGATGCGCGCGAGCCGTCCATGCTGGCTTTCGGTGTCCATTGCGCAGGCTGTCACGGGGTTGATTTGACGGGATCGAAAGAAGCGCCTCGGCTTATCGGGCGCGATTTGGTGCATGGCGACGACCATGCCGCGCTCATCCAAGCGCTGAGCGGTCATAGCGCATTGCCGGTTTGGCATGATTGGCAAGATGAATTGCCGGAAAAACTGATTAAGGGGATTGCGCTTTATGTCAGCGAACGGCGGCAAGATTATGTCTCGACCGCTGCCTCTTATCAATTCGTACCGCAAGAAAGAACCGTCAGCTCGCAATATCATGATTTTACGCTGCACCGCGTCACCGCGCTTCAAAGCCGCCCCTATGCGCTGACCGTTCTGCCCGACGGAAATCTCCTGGTCGGTGAAAAAACCCGCGGCCTGTCGCTTATCAAGGGCGGGCAACAAGGCGCGCTCATTCTAGGCACGCCGCGCGTTTGGGACACGATTTTGAGCGTGCGCGGGGCTTGGCTGAATTTGGGAATTATGCTGGATATCGCCCTTCACCCCGAATTTGACGAAAATGGCTGGATTTATATTTCGCACACGGATCGCTGCTGGTTGGATTGCGGTGCGCTTGTGCCGGTCACTATGGTTCGGGTTTTGCGCGGCCGCATTGCAAACGGTCAATGGGTCGACGAAGAAATCATCTGGTCCGTGCATCGCGATCATTATACGCCCGTGCCCGACGGGGTGGCGGCGGGGCGGCTGGCTTTTGACAAATCGGGATATTTATATATTTCGATTGGCGGCAAAAATACCTATGACAAGCTGCACGATTTGGATACGCCTTTCGGCAAAATACACCGTGTGCGCGATGATGGATATGTGCCGCCGGACAATCCTTATTTCGTAGCGGCCGAAAACCGCTCTGCCAGTTCCACCCGGCATACCGTTTGGAGCATCGGGCATCGCACCGGACAAGGATTGGCAAGCCATCCCGACACGGGGGCCATATGGAATGCGGAAATGGGGCCACGCGGCGGTGATGAGATTAACCTCATTCGCGGCGGCGGCAATTATGGCTGGCCGCTCTATACAAACGGATTGGATTATAATGGCGATTGGGTGCGTATCGGTGAAGATTTGGGGCTTGATTTTGCGCTTGATGACACTTATTTGCCGACCGTCGATTTCTCGCCCGCCCCGGCCCTGTCCAATTTAAGCTTTCATCAGGGCAAGGCCTTTGCCCGATGGAATGGCGATGCGCTGGTCGGGTCATTGAAAGCGGGCACGCTTTACCGCATTCGCTTGGGCGCAGACCGGGCGCTCGAAATTGAGAAATTACTGCAAAATTTCGGGCGCATACGCGATGTCGCCATTGCGCCGCAGGGGGAGGTTTATCTGGCTCTGGAACATGGCAAGGCCGGCTCGGTATGGCGCTTGCGGCCAATGCGGAATTGACGCGCGTATGAGGTGGTGCCTCGCTGTCTTAATGCGGCTTTTGCATCAATTCAACCAGCACACCGCCCATATCTTTGGGATGCACAAAAATAATTTCCGTGCCGTGCGCGCCAATGCGAGGCGCGCCCAAAACACGCGCCCCTTTGGCGACCATGTCATCGCGCGCCGCATATAAATCATCGACTTCAAAACAGATATGATGCTGACCGCCTTCAGGGTTGTTTTTCAAAAAACCGGCAATCGGGCTTTTGTCGTCAATCGGCTCAATCAGCTCAATCTGGCTGTTCGGCACATCGACAAAACATACCCAGACGCCCTGTTCTTCCATTTTAAACCTGTTGTGGATTTTGGTCGCGCCCAACACATCGCGATAGAGTGCGATTGATTTTTCAATTGACGGGGTCGCAACACCGACATGGTTCAAACGTCCAATCATAATTCTCTCCCTTAAGAGGTCAGTTTCAAAAATACGTTTTCCAGCTCAGCGCCGCGCGTGTCGAGATCGGCAATATCAACACCGTTCTCGTTTAATTGCGCAATCACCGCACCGGCCGGTATGAGGCCCGGATTATAGGTGACGGCCAAACGGCCGTCCTCGGTCAGCTTGGCGTCCAGCCCGTCAAGGGACGGCGCGGTGGCCAAAGGCGAAGCGGGGCGCACCAAAAGCGTCTTATTGTCAATCTGCGACAGCAAGTTTTGCGTGCTGTCGCAAGCGCGCAATTCGCCTTGGTCGATAATGGCAATCGTGTCGCATAATTCCTCCGCCTCTTCCAAATAATGGGTGGTCAAGACAATGGTGACACCGGCTTTATTCAATTCGAGCACATAATCCCAAAGCTGACGGCGCAGTTCAATATCAACCCCCGCGGTCGGCTCATCCAAAACCAAAACAGGCGGATTGTGCACCAGAGCTTTGGCGACCAAAAGGCGGCGGCGCATGCCGCCCGATAAGGTGCGCGCATAGGCATCGAGCTTGTCATCCAGCCCCATGGCGGTAAGGATTTCCAATGTGCGGCGCTGGCTTTTCGGCACGCCATACATGCCGGCCTGTAAATCCATAATCTCGCCCGGCGTAAAAAACGGATCGATGGAAAGCTCTTGCGGCACAATGCCAATGGAAGCGCGCGCTTGGCGCGGGTTTTGCTCAATATCAAACCCCCAAATCTCGGCCGCGCCGCCGCTTTTTACTACCATGCCCGCAAGAATATTGATAAAGGTCGATTTGCCCGCCCCATTGGGGCCCAGTAGGCCGAAAATCGAGCCGCGCGGAACCGCCAAATCAATGCCTTTCAAGGCTTGTTTGGCCGCCGTGGGGCCAACCGCTTTATAGGTTTTGGTCAGGCCTTTGGCCCGTAACGCATATTCTTGCATGGTGAAAACTCCTGAACCTTGTCTAGCATTTATGTTCTGGGGAATAAATCGGCAAATCGGTTTTGCTGTCTTGTCTTGGCGCGGCACGCGGCTACAGTTGAAGATAGATTCGACGGGAGCGCAGATTGGCTGAAGCAAAACTAGGCAAAAAAGACCATCTCTATTTGGTTGACGGCTCGGGCTATATTTTCCGCGCCTATCACGCCTTGCCGCCCTTGACGCGCAAGTCGGACGGTCTGCCGGTCGGGGCGGTGTCGGGCTTTTGCAATATGCTGGTCAAATTATTGAACGATATGGGGGCGCAGGAAACGCCGACCCATTTGGCGGTGATTTTTGACGCTTCGGGCAAAAGTTTCCGCAATGAGATTTACCCCGATTATAAAGCCCATCGCCCGCCCGCCCCGGAAGATTTGGTGCCGCAATTCCCGCTCGTACGCGAAGCGGTCAAAGCCTTTGATATTCCGGCCATTGAGCTTGAGGGTTTTGAGGCCGACGACCTTATTGCCGCCTATGCCGACGCCGGCGCCGCCCAAGGCGCGCGCGTCACCATTGTCTCGTCGGATAAGGATTTAATGCAGCTGGTGAGCGATAAAATCGACATGGTCGATACGATGAAGGATAGATTCATCAATGCAGCCGGTGTGGTGGAAAAATTTGGCGTCGGCCCCGATAAGGTTATCGATGTGCAGGCTTTGGCCGGTGACAGTGTCGATAATGTGCCGGGCGTGCCGGGTATTGGCATTAAAACCGCGGCACAATTGATTGAGGAATATGGCGATCTCGATACGCTCTTGGCGCGCGCTGAAGAGATTAAACAAAACAAACGGCGCGAGAATTTGATTGAATTTGCCGAGCAAGCGCGCATCAGCCGCGAACTGGTGACGCTGAAACGTGACACCCCCATGCCCGTCGGTTTTGCCGATATGGCGCTGAGTACGCCTGAGGGCGACAGACTGATCGGTTTTGCCAAAGCGATGGAGTTCAACACGCTGACCAAAAGATTGGCCGAACGTTATGGCTGGACAGTTGATGATTTTGAAGCCAGCGCCGCTTTGGCGGCAGATGACGCACGGCCCGCACCAATGGCCGAAAATGCAGGTGATTATCGTGCCCTGCCGGCTCAGATGCCGGCGCTCGATACGGGCAGCTATGATTGCATTAGTGATGGCGACACGCTTGCCGGATTTATAGCGCGCGCCTATGAGACCGGGATTGTGGCCATTGATACCGAAACCGACGGGCTGGATGCCATGCAATGTCGTTTGGTCGGCGTGTCATTGGCGGTCGCGCCCGGTGAGGCCGCCTATATGCCATTGGCGCATGGGGCGGGTGACGGGCTTGCCTTGGAAGATGAGACACCGCCGCAAATCGATGAACGCCTGGCACTCGATATGTTGGCCCCGCTTTTGGCTGACCCGTCGGTCAAAAAAGTTTTGCAGAACGCCAAATTCGACACGCAAATTCTGGCCCGTTATGGGCTGGTAATGAACGGCTTTGACGACACCATGCTGATGTCTTATGCGCTCGATGCGGGCAATCACGGTCATGGCATGGATGCGCTGGCGCAAAAATATCTCGGCCATGCGCCGTTACCGATTAAGGAATTATTGGGCAGCGGCAAAAACCAAATCACCTTTGACCAAGTGCCGATAGACAAGGCGACGGCCTATGCGGCGGAAGATGCCGATGTCACTTTGCGGCTTTATAAACATTTGCAGCCGCGCTTGCTGGCGGACCATATGATGAGCGTTTATGAAACCACGGAACGGCCCTTGGTCGAGGTGCTGCGCGCCATGGAAGCGGAAGGGGTGGCGGTCGATCGCGCCGTGTTGTCGCGCCTGTCGGGTGAGTTTGCGCAAAAAATGGCGGCGATGGAGGCCGAGATTTACGAGACGGCGGGCCAAGATTTCAATATTGCCAGCCCCAAACAATTGGGCGAAATCCTGTTCGATAAAATGGCGCTGTCCGGTGGCAAGAAAACCAAAACCGGCGCTTGGGGCACCGGTGCCGATGTGCTGGAGAGCCTCGCCGCTGAGGGGGTTTCTTTGGCGCAATTGGTGCTTGATTGGCGCGGCCTCGCCAAGCTGAAATCGACCTATACGGATGCGCTGCCCGAATTTATTCATCCTGAGACCGGGCGCATTCACACTTCTTATTCTTTGGCTGCGACGACGACCGGGCGCTTATCATCGTCAGATCCGAATTTGCAAAATATTCCGATACGCACGGAAGACGGGCGGCGCATCCGCACCGCCTTTATCGCAAGCGACGGCAATCAGCTGGTCAGCGCCGATTACAGCCAGATTGAATTGCGCGTATTGGCGCATATGGCCGATATTGAGGCGCTGAAAAACGCCTTTTTGAACGGCGATGATATTCACGCCATGACCGCGTCTGAAATGTTCAATGTGCCGATGGCCGAGATGACGGCGGAAGTGCGGCGCCGCGCCAAGGCGATTAATTTCGGCATAATTTACGGCATTTCCGCCTTTGGGCTGGCCAATCAGCTCGGCATATCGCGCGGCGAAGCGGGCGATTACATCAAAGCCTATTTTGAGAAATTTCCCGGCATTAAGGATTATATGGAGCATGTGAAGGCGGAAGCGAAAGCGCAAGGCTATGTCACCACATTATTCGGGCGCAAAGTGCATGTGCCGGAAATCAACGCCAAAATTCCGGCGCGCAAAGCCTTTGCCGAGCGTGCCGCCATTAATGCACCGATACAGGGCACGGCGGCCGATATTATCCGCCGCGCCATGGTGCACATGCCCGATGCCTTGGCTCAAGCCAAGCTGAAAGACGCCAAAATGCTGCTGCAAGTGCATGATGAGTTGATCTTTGAAGCACCGCAAAAAGACTGTGAAAAACTCATCAAAATCGTTAAATCGACGATGGAAAGCGCCTGCGCGCCGCGTTTGAGCCTCTCTGTGCCGCTTTTGGTCGATGCCAAAGCGGCAAATAACTGGGAAGAGGCGCATTAATAATATTAATTATTTAATATAATACTACTATTTTGAATCTTTTACAGGTTTATGCCATTAAATGGAAAAAGGCGGGGTTGAGACCCCGCCTTGAGTTCAAATCCCGTTTGATTGTGAGACTGTTTCGCCCGTCATACACGCTTCGCTTGCCGTCCGGCAAGCGGGCACTTTTAGTCACTCAGCAGCGAGCGCCGCGGCTTTCACATTATCATCGACATGCTCGATAAATTTGGCAAAATTATCGACAAACATGGCGACCAGCTTGGCCGCTTGCGCATCATAAGCCTGTTTATCGGCCCATGTGTCGCGCGGATTGAGGATTGAACCGTCAACGCCGGGCACGGCGACCGGCACATCAAAACCGAAATTCTCATCTTGACGGAACTCGACAGTGTTCAAGCTGCCGTCGAGCGCGGCCGATAAAAGCGCACGGGTTTCTTTAATCGGCATGCGATTGCCGATGCCGTAAGACCCGCCCGTCCAACCGGTATTGACGAGCCAGCATTTGGCATCATGCTCGGCAATCAGATCGCGCAACAAATTGCCATATTCCGACGGGTGGCGCGGCATGAAGGGCGCGCCGAAACAGGTTGAAAAGGTCGCTTCCGGCTCGGTCACGCCTTTTTCCGTGCCTGCCACTTTGGCGGTGTAACCGGACAGGAAGTGATACATGGCTTGACTCGGCGTCAGGCGCGAAATGGGCGGCAAAACGCCAAATGCATCCGCCGTCAGCATGATAATACTTTTCGGATGCCCGGCCGTTCCGGTTTCCGACGCATTGGGAATGAATGAGAGCGGGTAAGCGCCGCGCGAATTTTCGGCCAGCGAATTATCATCGAAATCCAATTCGCGGGTCGCCGGATCCATAACGACATTTTCCAACACTGTGCCGAAGCGCTTGGTGGTGGCAAAAATTTCCGGCTCGGCTTCTTCCGACAGATTGATCATTTTGGCGTAACAGCCGCCTTCAAAATTGAACACGCCATTTTCCGACCAGCCATGCTCATCATCGCCGACCAATTCGCGATTGGGATCCGCCGAAAGCGTTGTTTTGCCGGTGCCGCTCAGGCCGAAAAATACCGCGCTGTCGCCGTCTTTGCCGACATTGACCGAGCAATGCATCGGCATAACGCGCTTGGGCGGCAAAGTATAATTGAGCATGGAGAAGACGGATTTTTTGGTCTCGCCGGCATAAGAGGTGCCGCATATCAGCACGATTTTCTTGTCAAAATTGACTGCAATCATGGTCTCTGAGCGGCTGCCATGGCGCGCCGCATCGGCCTTGAAGCCGGGGAAATTCATAATGACGAATTCAGGGTCAAAACCGTCCAGTTCATCTTCCTGCGGCTCGATGAGCAGGTTTTGAATAAACAGAGAATGCCAGGCCAATTCGGTAACGACACGGGTTGCCAAGCGATGTGTTTTATCGGCGCCGCCAAACAAATCCTGAACCAGTAATTCCTTGCCTTCGGCATAGGCCAGCATGTCTTCATGCAAAGCATCGAACTGTTCGGCAGTGATGGATTTATTATTATCCCACCAAATATTATCTTCCGTCGTCGCATCGCGAACGATGAATTTATCTTGCGCCGAGCGTCCCGTATGGGCGCCGGTTTTTACCAAAAGCGGGCCGCTGGCAGCAATTTCGCCTTCGCCGCGCGCCAGCGCCATTTCATAAATCTCGGAGGGGCGCAAATTCCAATAAATGGCCGCTGCTTTCTCCAAACCCTGCTGGTCAACGCCGTTCGAACTCATGTGAAAACCGCTTTGCTGCATAATGGCATATCCTCCGAAGTCTCGCCTGTTTAGAGGCGGACGCTGCATGAAACTTCCCCATTATATATGCGACTGCTCGCGCTGACGCAAGCGCGGCCGCTGAGGCGCGCCGTAAGTCTGCCACAATTCTGTTGATGGTTGTTATGGGGCGATGACACGCCGACAGAGCAGCGTGCAAAACCCTTTCTAAGGGGGCGCGAAATGCCTAAACTCATAAATCACAGGCAATGAAGGGAAAGCCTATGCCGCAAATCATTCTGGTCGATGATGACGCCAATATTCTTGCCTCAGTGCGCATGGCACTGGAGGCAGAAGGCTTTGGCGTGCGCAGCTTTACCGATGGCGAAAGCGCGCTGGAAGGACTTGCTCAAAGCCCCGCCGATATCGGCATTTTCGACATAAAAATGCCCCGCATGGATGGCCTGGAATTGCTGAGAAAACTGCGCCAAACCAGCCAAATGCCGGTGGTTTTCCTGACCTCGAAGGATGATGAAATCGACGAAGTATTCGGGCTCAAAATGGGGGCCGATGATTATATCACCAAGCCGTTTTCGCAGCGCCTTTTGATCGAGCGCATTCGCGCCGTTTTGCGCCGCACCAAAGCGCGCCATGAAAGCGCACCTATCGGCCAAATCGCCACCGGCGATGAGGCGGGTCAGGTCATGATACGCGGAAGGCTGACTTTGGACGATGAACGCCATGATTGTTTATGGGGCGGCGCCGAAGTCGCCTTGACGGTTACGGAATTTATGATCCTTGATGCGCTGGCGCGCCGCCCGGGTGTGGTGAAAAGTCGCGACCAGCTCATGGATGCGGCTTATGATGACCAAATTTATGTCGATGACCGCACCATTGACAGCCATATCAAACGGCTGCGCCGCAAATTTCGCCAGGTCGATAAGGATTTCGATGCCATCGAAACGCTTTATGGTGTCGGCTATAAATTTAAAGAAGTGAGCTAAATGGCTGAAAGTGACGCGCGTAAAATCATTCGTCCGACCATATGGCGGTCGCTGATTGCGCGTCTTATCGGGCTCAATATGCTGGGGCTATTGGTCTTGGTCGGCGGCTTTTTCATGTTTCAAGAAAGCCGCCAGCTTCTGACCAATGCCTATCGGCAAAGCCTGGAAACGCAAGCCAATCTGATTGCCGGTGCGCTGGCCCCGACAGCGCAAGCCGATAATCCGTTTCAATTTTTTGAACCCTCCATCATGAACCGGCTGTTGCAAAATGGCGGCCGCTCGGATTGGCAATTGCGTGATGCGGAAGCGATTTTGGCGCGCGCGCGTCTGGTTTCTGCCTCGCGGCTCAGGCTTTATGCACGCAATGGCCGACTGGTATTGGACAGCGCACATATGGATCGCTCGGCCCGGGTCATTGCCAAATCGCTGCCGCCCATGCCCGAAAGCGACACCGTGCCGAGCCTTATGCAAGGGGTGATGAAGTCCATTAGCGCGCTATGGCGCGAACCGACCCCGCTTTTGAGCGAGCTGAATGCAGCCGACGGATTGCGCCTGACCGAAGTGGCGCGCGCGCTGCGCGGGCAAGCGGCCAGTGCGCAGCGCCAATCGGAAGAGGGCGGCGATATTTTGACCGTTGCCGTGCCGGTGCAGGGCTATCGCGCCATTGTCGGCGCGCTGATGGTGTCGACACGGCCGGGCGAGATAGATGCGCTTTTGGCCGAAGAAAGACGCTTGATTTTGCAGCTCTCCGCCATTGCGCTGGCCGTCAATATCATCACCTCGCTTTTATTGGTCGCCACTATGGTGGTGCCGGTGCGCCGCCTCGCCGCTGCCATGCGCGGCTTCGGCAGCACCTCGCCGAGCCTGCCGGGCTTGGAAACGATTCCCGATTTATCGCATCGGCGCGATGAAATTGCCGAATTATCCGGCGCCTTGCGCGATATGACCGAGCGGCTATTGGCGCGCATTAACGTCATTGACCGCTTTGCCGCTGATGTGGCGCATGAATTGAAAAACCCGCTAACCTCGCTCCACAGTGCGGTGCAAAGCCTTGAGACCTCACAAGATGATGACCGCGCGCAGCTTATGGGCATTATCCATAATGACATTAATCGCCTGAACCGTCTGATTTCAGACATTTCAAAAGCCACACGGCTTGATGCCGAGCTTAATCTGGAGCCCAGTGAAAAATTTGATTTGAGCGCGCTGGCAGAGGAGTTATCGGGCGCTTTGGCGCAAGGCTTTGAAAGCGAGCGCAAAGTCGTTTTGGTGGCGCGCACCGATATGGCGTGTCCGGTTTTGGGGCAAAAGCCGCGTATTGCACAAATCATCGACAATCTTTTGACCAATGCGGTGTCATTTACGCCATCGGGCGGACGGGTTTTCTTGACCACCCAGCAGCGCGACGGAGATGCGCTTTTATTGATTGCCGATGAGGGCCCCGGTCTGGCCGCCGATACGCAAGAAAAAATCTTTGAACGCTTTTACACTGATCGCAGCGCACAACCTGTTCGCGATAATGAACACCCATCGAGCCTGGGTCATTCCGGCTTGGGTCTTTCGATTTCACGACAAATTGCGCGCGCGCATGGCGGCGATTTGATTGCCGATAATCGCCCCGACGGCACGGGTGCTTATTTTACCTTAAGCCTGCCTTTGGCCGATGCACCGACCAAGCGCAAACGCGACAAAGATAAAGATGCCGGAGATGAGTAAGCTGAAGCATGGGGCAAAAACCGAGACCCTGCATGGCAGCGCGGTCGCGCTCAAAGATGGCGGTGTGCTGCTTTTGGGAGCCGCAGGCAGCGGTAAATCGAGCCTTGCCATACACTTAATCGACCATTATGGCGGCCGATTGATTGCCGATGACCGCATCAGGCTGACCGTTGAGGGGACGAAATTAAAGGCCGCGCCGCCTGATAATCTGGCCGGTCTGTTGGAACTGCGCGGGCTGGGCATTGTCGCCATGCCCCATCAGGCCGCGCTGATTGATATGGCGGTTGAACTGGTGGCGCGCGCAGAAGTGCCGCGCTTGGCCGAGCTCAATGTCTTTACCCATGAAAAAATAAGCGTGCCGCTCATAAGGCTGCATGGTCATGATATGGCCAGCGGCGCCATAGTCGCCCGCGCCGTGGCCCATTTGTCAAAAGGCGGCTTTGCGACTGGCGGGATTTATCGCTAAGTGATGGCCGGTGTCTTGATTGGCTGAGGAAACTCTTGCAAAGTGAAACCGCATAAAGGAGGTGCTTATGATCGGTTTGGTTTTGGTCACGCATGGCGCATTGGCGGATGAATTTCGTGCTGCGCTGGAACATGTGGTCGGGGCGCAGGAAAATATCTCCAGCATATGCATCGGCGCCGATGATAATATGGAAAAACGCCGACAAGATATTGTCGATGCCATAGGCGCGGTCGATAGCGGTGCCGGTGTGGTTTTACTGACCGATATGTTTGGCGGCACGCCGTCCAATTTGGCCATTTCGCTGTTGGAAAAGAACCGCGTTGAAGTGATTGCCGGCATTAATCTGCCCATGCTGATTAAATTGGCTTCGATACGCGAGGGCATGGCTTTGGCTGAAGCGGTTTTGGAAGCCAAACAGGCGGCGCAAAAATATATTTCCGTTGCCAGTGAAGTTCTCGGCGAAGCGTCCGGCGACTGAATGAGCGGCCAATCCGTTACCGCTTCACTGACACTCGCCAATCAGCGCGGCTTGCATGCCCGGGCCTCAGCCAAATTCGTTCAATTGGCGGAACGTTTTGAGGCCGCCATTAGCGTGTCGAAAGATGGCGAGAGCGTAAACGCCACCTCGATTATGGGCTTGATGATGCTGGGCGCCGCTTGTGGCACACAAATCACGGTCAGCGCCAGCGGTCCGCAGGCCGAGGAGGCGCTGACCGCATTGACCGCATTGGTGGTCGATAAATTTGGCGAAGATTGACCGTTCTTAATATATAAAGAAATCTTTATATCTATCTTGCTTGGTTGCGGGCAAGCTGCTACAAAGCCGTCTAAATGCACGAGGAGGCAGGAATGTCTGAGGATTATAAAGTCGCTGATATGTCGCTGGCCGATTGGGGCCGCAAGGAAATCGCCATTGCCGAAACCGAAATGCCCGGCTTGATGGCGCTGCGCGAAGAATATGGCAATGACAAACCATTGAAAGGCGCGCGCATTACGGGCTGTTTGCATATGACCATTCAAACCGCCGTCTTGATTGAGACGCTGACCGCTTTGGGCGCCGAGGTGCGCTGGTCGTCTTGCAATATTTTTTCGACTCAAGACCATGCCGCCGCCGCCATTGCCGCCACCGGTGTGCCGGTTTTCGCTTGGAAAGAAGAAACGGAAGAAGAATATTGGTGGTGCGTCGAACAAACCATTAAAGGCCCTGATGGCTGGACGCCGAATATATTGCTCGATGATGGCGGTGATTTGACCACTTTAGCCCATGAGAAATATCCCGAAGTGCTGGATGATTGCGTCGGCGTGTCGGAGGAAACCACCACCGGCGTGTTGCGTCTCTATGAAATGGCCAAGGAAGGGACGCTGAAAATTCCTGCCATTAACGTCAATGACAGCGTTACCAAGTCGAAATTCGACAATCTTTATGGCTGCCGTGAAAGTCTGGTCGATGGCGTCAAGCGCGCCACCGATGTAATGATGGCCGGCAAAATTGCCGTTGTTTGCGGCTATGGCGATGTCGGCAAGGGCTCGGCAGAGAGCCTGCGCTCGCAAGGCGCGCGGGTCATGGTCACCGAAATTGACCCGATTTGCGCCCTGCAAGCGGCGATGGAAGGCTATGAAGTCACGACGATGGAAGAAGCTGCGCCGATGGCCGATATTTTCATCACCGCCACCGGCAATAAAGACATTATTACGCTGGACCATATGCGCGCCATGAAAGACCGCGCCATTGTCGGCAATATCGGCCATTTTGACAGTGAGATTCAAGTCGCCGCGTTGAAAAACATGGCTTGGCACAATGTCAAACCGCAGGTCGATGAAATCGAATTTCCCGACGGCAAACGGATTATTTTGCTGGCTGAAGGGCGCCTGCTCAATTTGGGATGCGCCACCGGCCACCCGAGCTTTGTCATGAGCGCCAGCTTTACCAATCAGGTTTTGGCGCAAATTGAGTTGTGGCAAAATGGCGATAATTACGACTGCCAAGTCTATGTGCTGCCCAAACATTTGGACGAAAAAGTGGCACGGCTGCACCTTGCCAAGCTGGGGGCCAAGCTCACAGAATTATCAACCGATCAGGCCGATTATTTGGGCATTGCGCAAGCCGGCCCGTTTAAGCCGGAGCATTATCGCTACTAGCTTGCCGAAACCTTATCGGCTTCGTAAAAGCAGATATGGCGGAACGTATATTTACCTGTGACAGTGCCGATGAAGCGGCCAGCGCGCGCGTGGCGGGTTGGCTGGCCGCTGCGCTTGATGCGCCATGTCTGATTTTTTTGCACGGCGATTTGGGGGTCGGTAAAACCGCCTTTGCACGCGGTTTCATTCGCGCCCGTTGCGGCCAGGCGACGCAAGTGCCAAGCCCCAGCTTTGCCCTTATCCAGCCTTATGAAGCCGCCGTACCGATTTGGCATGTCGACCTTTACCGCCTTGCCGAGGCAGAAGAGATTGATGAATTGGGTCTCATTGAGGCTTTAACCGACCATATATGTTTGATTGAATGGCCGCAAAACGGCGCGGGCGTGCTGCCCGAAGCCGATATTCACGTGACGCTTGATATGGCGGCTAATGGCCGCCGCATTTCCATTGAAGCGGATGCGGACATATTGGCAGCGCTCACCAAAAGTGCGGCGCGCGAGGCCGCCTTACAGGATTTTCTCGCCGCCGCGGATTGGCACCAGGCCGGCCGCCAAGCGTTGGCCGGTGACGCTTCGACGCGGCGTTATGAGCGGCTGCAAACCGAGACCGGCAGCGCCGTATTGATGGATTGGCAGGAAATGCCCGACGGGCCGCCGGTCTATGACGGCCAGCCCTATAGCCGCGTCGCCCATTTGGCCGAAGCCATGCCGCGCTTTGCCGATATGGTGAACTGGCTGCGCGATATCGGTCTTGCCGCGCCGAGGCTTTATGCCTGCGACCGCGACCGAGGCTTTGCCGTGTTGGAGGATTTCGGCGACCGCCATTTGGCCGCTCCGCAAACCGACGAAAAGCCGATTGACCGCACGGTGTTTTATTATGAAGCGGTGGAAAATCTTTTGCATCTGCACCGGCAAACCCCGGCCGATTTTTTGCCGGTCTATGATGGTGGCGTGCAAGCCGTGGAGGCCTCGCTGTTCACCGATTGGTTCTTGCCATGGCGCGGCGTTGAGATTGACAATACCGCCAAGCAAGACTGGTACGATATATGGCACAGGCTCGGCGACGGTTTAATGGCCGATGAAAAGGTTACGGTGCTGCGCGATTACCACTCGGTCAATCTTCTCTGGCGCGAGACCGCCCAAGCCAAGCAGCGCATCGGGCTGATTGATGTGCAAGACGCGCTTAAAGGCCATGCCGCTTATGATCTGGCGGCGCTGATCCATGATGCGCGCATTCATGTCAGCGCGGCGCATCAAGATATGATGCTGAGGCATTATTTGGATAAGCGTTTCGGCGATGATAAAGCAGCGCGCCAGGCTTTCACCAATGCTTTTGCCGTCACTTGCGTGCAGCGCAATATGAAAATTGCCGGCATTTTCATCCGCCTTGCCGAACGCGACGGCAAGCCGCGCTATTTGACCCATATGCCGCGCATTATCGGCCATATCAAAGCGCATTTGGCAACACCGGTTTTGCAGCCTGTCACCGCTTGGTTGGCGCATTATGCACCGCGCGCGCTGGAGCTTGACGATGATTAAAAACGCGATGATTTTGGCGGCCGGCAAAGGCACGCGCATGCAGGCGCAGGCCGATGACCCGCCCAAACCGCTGACCGCGATTGCCGGTCAAAGCCTGCTTATGCGTATGCTGGCGCGTTTTGAAAAAATCGGCATGGAGAAAATCATCATCAATCTGCACCATAAAGCCGAGCGGATTGAAGCGGCGCTGGCTGCATATGGGGGGCCGTGCGAGATTATGTTTTCCGATGAGCGCGACGCTCTTTTGGAGACCGGCGGCGGCGTCAAAAAAGCCCTGCCGCTTTTGGGCAATGCGCCGTTTCTTGTCGCCAATGGCGATGTTTTATGGCACGAAGCCGACCATGCCAATCATGCGCTTACACAAATGATAAAAAGCTATGACGCGAACGACATGGACGCGCTTTTATTACTGGCCGACACGGCGCGGGCCAGCGGTTATGACGGTCATGGCGATTATATTGTGCAGGGCGACAAGCGTTTGACGCGGCGGCAAGATGAAACAGGGGCGCATGTTTTTGCCGGTGTGCAAATTCTCACACCCGCCCTGTTTGACGGCATGCCCGATGGGGCGTTTTCCTTAAATGCGGTTTACGATGCGGCGCAGGCGCAAAATCGGCTATTCGGTCATATGCTGGACGGCTATTGGATGCATGTCGGCACGCCGGAGGGTCGTATGGCGGCAGAAAACTATTTGGCCCAACATTAACCGGGCGCTTTATAGGCCTGCACCGCCGCCATGCTATAATGGTGCATGAACAAAAACCCGACTGATTCTGAGCACGCTCGAAAACAACCAAAAGGCGCGCCACATGTTTACAATATTGCGGCCGGTCAGCCGTTTTTGCCCAAGCTCGCTGCTGCTCTTTTAAATGATGGGCAGCGCGGTGATTTGTTTGGCCCGTGCCACCTTGAGGAAGTGCACATATTGCTGCCGACGCGGCGCGCCGCGCGGATGCTGGCCGGTGAATTTTTGGCGCAAGCGGCCAAAGCCGGACAAGATGCGCTATTGCTGCCGCGCATTGATACGCTGGGCGATTTGGATGAAGAATTGCCCGACACGCTGACCGCTTCCATGCCGGAAGATGATTTGCCCCCCGCCATTGACAAAATGGCGCGGCATTTCCATTTGCTGCCCTTGGTTGAAAAATGGGCCGCTGAAGGCGGTTTGGGGCGCTTTGGCGACGATGCAACAACACCGCTCAATGCGGTCAAATTATCGGCATTGGTGCATGATTTGGAGCGCTTTCTTGACCAAACCGAAAATGAGCAAGCTCGGCTTGAGCGGCTTGAAAATTTGGCCCCTGAAAACCTTGCGGAAAATTGGCAGCATATTGTCTCTTTGCTGAATATTGTCTTGCGCTTTTGGCCGGCGCAATTGGGCGAATTGGGCAAAATGGACCCGACGGCACGGCGCAATGCGCTGTTGAAACGGCGCCGAGAAAATTGGCGCGACAGCCCGCCTGACCGCCCCATTCTCGCCGCCGGTTCGACCGGCTCAATTCGCGCCACTGCCGATTTGCTGGCAGTGATTGCGCGGTTGCCGCGCGGCAGGGTGGTTTTGCCCGGGCTCGATGAGGCGGCGGATGAAGATTTATGGCGCGCCATTTCCAAAGATGATGTGCACCCGCAATATGCGCTCGCACATTTGCTTGACCATATGGGCGTTACGGCGCGGCAAGTACGGGCTTTTCCCGGCGCAAAAGCCAGCTCGGCACGCGCGCAGCTTATCAATCAGGCTTTGGTGCCGGCGCAAGAAACCGTGCATTGGGTTGACAAAAACCCGGCACGCGATGCCGATGGCGGCGCGGCGCAAAAGGCTTTTGACGGTCTGACACTGATAGAGGCGCCCGATATGCGCACCGAGGCCGGCGCCATTGCGCTGGCCATGCGCGAAGTGCTGGACGCACCCGACAAAACCGCCGCTTTGGTAACACGTGACCGAAATTTGGCACGCCGCGTCGCCGCCGAGCTTAAGCGCTGGGACATTGATATTGACGATTCGGCCGGTCAACCATTGGCCAATCAGCCAGTGGCGCGTTTTTTGCGGCTTATTTTGCAGGCGCATGGATCGCAATTCGCACCGGTCGATATGCTGGCGCTGTTGAAGCATCCGCTGGTCTGCCTCAGACAAAACCGCAAAGCGCATCTGGCGCATCTGCTTATTCTGGAGAATGCCGTGCTGCG
The DNA here is from genome assembly GCA_949498175.1 of Alphaproteobacteria bacterium. Lineage (GTDB taxonomy): Bacteria > Pseudomonadota > Alphaproteobacteria > RS24 > RS24 > UBA8337. Next base: position 17,050 of record CATDDF010000095.1, read on the forward strand.
CGGGGCGCGTCCATTTGGCGGCATGGCCGGATTGCGTGCGCTGTTGACCGCACAAGAAAGGCTGAAAGCGGCGGATAAGGAAGCGGCGGATACGCTATTGGCTCGTCTGGAAGCGGCGTTTCGGCCGCTCGCTGCCTTGGCAACTCACGCCCCTATGAGCCGCCATTTGACCGCGCTTATTGATACCGCCACCGCCCTTTTGGCCGATTCTGACGGGCAAGGCGCGAGTGATGAAAACCCGCATGGCGACAATATTTTATTCAAAAACAACGAAGAGGGCCGCGCTTTGGCGGCTTTGTTTGAGACCTTGCACGCGCATGACGCGCTGGCCCCGCCCATGACGGCGGCCGACTTTGCACCGCTTTTTGATATGTGGCTGATGCGCCAAAACATTCGCCGCCAAGCCCCGGGCCAGCCGCGCCTGTCGATTTTGGGACCTTTGGAAGCGCGCCTCATTCAAGCCGATGTGATGATTTTGGGCGGGCTCAATGAAACCGTCTGGCCGCCCATGCCGGAAACCGGCCCGTGGCTGTCGCGCCCCATGCGCGATGAATTGGGCATGAGCCAGCCGGAACGGCAAATCGGGCAAGCGGCGCATGATTTTGTGCAAGCCGCTGCGGCCCCGGAGATTTATCTGACGCGTGCCCAAAAAATTGACGGCGCCCCCAGTGTCGCGGCGCGCTGGCTGAGGCGGCTGGAAACCTTTGCCGGAAAATTGCCGCGTCAAAAGGGCCAGAGGCTGATTGGGTGGTGGCAGGGTTTGGACCAAAGCGCGTCGCCACCCTGCCCCGAAAGCGCGCCGCAGCCCTGCCCGCCCCTTGCGGCTCGCCCCAAGCAATTATCAGTGACACAAATTGAAACCTTGCTGCACAATCCGTATGAGATTTATGCCCGCAAAATATTGAATTTACGTGCGCTGGATGCGGTGGACGCACCACCCAATGCGGCGCATCGCGGCATTTTTTTGCATGCCTTATTGGAAAAATTCATTGCCGGCGGGCATCATTTGTCGCCCGATGCGGCGCAGGCTTTTCTGACATTGGCGCAAGCAGAAGAGGCCTTGCACGGTGGCGGCGCAGCGCTGATGCAATTTTGGCAATCGCGATTGCAGGCATTGGCTTATTGGCTGGAAGAATATGAAACCGACCGGGCCGCTTTGGTGGCGCAAAGCCATGTCGAATTGAGCGGCCGTTTGCAAATCGGAGATTTTACCTTGACCGCCAAAGCCGACCGTATTGACCGACTGAAAAACGGTCGCTTTGACATTATTGATTATAAATCCGGGCAGCCGCCTACGCAAAAAGCGGTCAAAAATCATTTGGCTCCCCAATTGACACTTGAAGCGGCGATTTTACGCGACGGATATTTTGTCGAGAATGGAAAAAAAATATCGGGGATAAGCGAAACGCTGCGTTATTTGCGCTTGAGCGGTCGCACACCGGCGGCGGAGCCGAAAAATTTTACCGTTAGTGATGCCTTGCTTGATGACGCGCTTGCCATGCTGCGCCGTCTCATCGCCACTTATGATGATGAACATCAAGCCTATCTCGTTCATATTCGCCCGCGCCCGCGTTTCGGCGCTGATAATCTGACCCATATGCCATATGACCATTTGGCGCGCTGCCCGGAATGGCATGAGGAAGATGACGCATGAGCACCGCCGGTAAAACATCCTTTGATGCGCTTGACCCACATGGCTCGGCCTGGGTCGGGGCCAATGCGGGGGCCGGTAAAACCTATATTTTAGTGTCGCGGCTGGTGCGCCTCATGCTGGACGGTGTGGCGCCGGAAAAATTATTGTGCCTGACCTATACCCGCGCCGCCGCCGCCGAAATGCAAAGCCGCCTATTTGACCTCTTGGCCGAATGGGCCTTGCTCGATGACGCCGCCTTGCGTGCCGCCATTGGTGAAAGATTGGGCACGAAAACCGATAAAAAAATGCTTGCTGCGGCGCGCATTTTATTCGCCCGCGCCTTGGAAACGCCGGGCGGGCTGCGGGTGCAGACCATTCACGGTTTTTGCGAAAGCCTGCTCAAACGCTTTCCTCTGGAAGCCGGCCTGTCACCGCATTTTGACCTGATGGATGAACAAGACGCGCAAAATCTGCAAAGCGCAGTGATTGCCGATTTACTGCTTAATACGCAAAACCCCCAATCCGCCGCTGCCATGGCAGCGCTGACGCGTGCTTTGACCGAAGCCGATCTGATGGCACTGGGGCGGCAGGTTTTGGCGCGTCGCGCCCATTTTGACGGGGCGCAGGCGCGCACTAATTTGCGCGCATTGGCCCAATCCATGCAACTCGGTATAGGGCAAAGCGACGATTCGGCCCTGCCACAACCGGCCGATTTACTGCGCGCGGCGGGGGAAAAATTTCGCGCTACGGCGCGCGCCGCTAAGGATTGGTATGCAGCCGGCACAAGCACTGACCAGCAACAAGCCGCAAGATTGGAAAACTGGCTAGCCGCTTTTGCCGAAGCCGACAGTCCCGCCCGCAATGGCACCGACGCAGAGGCCGCTTGGCCTCATTTGCAGCAGGTCTTTTTCACCGGTGCCGGCGCGCCACGCGCCAGCCTATACACGCAAGGTCGCGCCGGTGAAAACCCGAAACTCGCCAATGCAATGGATGCAGCCGCGGCCGATATGGCGGCGCTTGACAATCAGCTGAAAGCCTTGGGCAATTACCACCTCACGGCCGCAATTTATGATTTTGCCGAGGCTTTGCTGCGCCTTTATGCGGCCAAAAAAAATCGTCATGGCGTGCTTGATTATGATGATTTGGTGACCATGACCGACCATATGCTGAGCGGGCCTGGCGCGGCGCAATGGGTTTTGTTCAAAATAGATAACGGGCTGGAGCATATTTTGGTCGATGAAGCGCAAGACACAAGCCCGGCGCAATGGCGCGTCATCACCGCGCTGGCCGATGCGTTTTTCGACGATGCCGGTCTGGCGGATGGCACGGAGCGCCCGCGTACTCTATTTGCCGTTGGCGACGAAAAGCAATCCATATTCAGCTTTCAAGGGGCCGACCCGCGCGGCTTTGACAATCAGCGGGCGCATTTTGAAAAAGCCATCGCCGCGATTGGCGGGCAATTTTCCTATATTCCTCTGACCCTGTCATGGCGTTCGTCGCCGGAAATACTGAAAGCCGTTGATTTGGTGTTTGCCGATGCGGAAAACCGCCAAGGTGTAAGCGCCGACGGTCGAGAGATTCATCATTTGGCCGAACGCGCCCAGGCCATTGGCCATGTGGAAATATGGCCCGCCTTGACTACACCACGCGCCGAAAATGCCGCCGCGCCATGGCAAATTCCCGATGGCGAGGAGATTGGCGGCCGCCGCAAATTGGCACGACAAATTGCCGAGAAAATCGATACGCTTTTGCGCGATAAGGAGCAAAATATCGAAGCCGGTGATATTTTGGTTTTGGTGCGCAAGCGTGACGGCTTTGTGCCCGAACTAAGCCGAGCACTGAAACGCCGTCATATTGAAGTGGCCGGAGCTGACCGCATGGTGCTGCTGCAGCAATTGGCGGTCGCCGATATATTGGCTGCCTTCAATGTCACCTTAAACCCGAGCGACGATATGGCGCTGGCAATATTTCTGCGCAGCCCATTGGGCGGGTTGGACGAAAAAGCACTGTTCGGGCTTGCCCATGGCCGCAAGGCGAGCCTGTTTCAAGCCCTCGAAAACGCCGCAGAGAACGGTAAAAATGAGATAATCAGGGCGGCGCATCAGCGCCTTGATTGGTTGCGGCAACATAGCGATTTTCTTTCGCCTTATGAATTATTGGCGCAATTTTTGGGTGCTGAGGGCGCGCATAAATTACTGAGCCAAAGATTGGGCCAGGAAATTGACGATCCGCTGCACGAATTGCTGCGTCTGGCTTTGGCTTATGAAGCGCGCCATGCCGCCAGCCTGCAAGGCTTTGTCCATTGGCTGCAACAAGGTAGCCAAGACATTAAACGCGATATGGAAGCCGGTGGCGGCGCGGTGCGCATTATGACCGTGCACGGTGCCAAAGGGTTGGAAGCGCCGATTGTATTCTTGCCCGATACATGCCGCCATGCGGGCGGGGGCGGGACCGGCGAGCGCGTGCAATTTGCCGATTTGCCGAGCCAAGAAAATGTGCCCCTTTGGCGCGCCAGCAAAGCGCTGCGCGACCGACATAATGCGGCGCAAGTGGCGGCGGCAAAACAGGCGGCTTGGCAAGAAGAAAAGCGGCTTTTATATGTCGCCATGACGCGGGCGCGCGACCGACTTTATATTGGCGGCTGGCTATCAAAAGGTCGCTCGCAACCGCCTGATGACAGCTGGTATGGCATGATTGCCGGCGCGCTGGATGTGGCGGCGCAAGAAAAATTGGCCGGCGGAGAAAAGGCGCTTGAAAAGCAGGAAAAGGAAACCGCGCATGCGCCGATGATTTTGCCCGCTGCGCCCGCTTGGCTTACCGAAAACCCGACCGATCGAGGGGAAGGATATGGCTTTTTCGGCAATAAAATATTCTCGCCGTCGGGGCTGGCCGATACAGGAGATGGTTTGGCCGGTCGCGGTCTCGATGATGCGCGTTTGCGCGCCGCCGCCGAGCGCGGCCGCGTCGTGCATAAATTATTTGAAATCCTGCCGCGCTATGAAAAAACCCGCCGCCGCGCGGCGGCGCAGGCCTATCTTGAGCATCATTTGGGCGCCGTTGACGCGGCATTGCCGGAGCAAATTATGGCCGTGATGGAAGATGCGACACTGGCCCCGCTATTTTCAAATGCCGCTATGGCGGAAGCCCCGATTGGCGGGTTTTTGACCCGCCATGACGGCACAAGACTGGCACTTTCAGGACAAATTGACCGATTGGTCGAGACCGAAAGCGCTATTTTACTGGTCGATTTCAAAACCGGCACACCGCCAAAAGACCGAAATGGCGGTTCTTATTTGCCGCAAATGGCCGCCTATCGCGCGCTCATGCAAGCGACCCGAAAAACCGACAAGCCGGTTCAATGCGCGCTCATATGGACGCAAAGCGGGCGTATTGATTGGCTTGATGAAAACCGGCTTGATGAGGTTTTGGCCGATATATTGGGCGGTACGCGCCCCCTTGAGAATCAATAATCGCGCGCTTACATTAAACATAAGCGGAAAAGGAGCAGAAAATGAGTGTCTCGCATATTAAGGATGATGAATTTGAACAGGCCGTTTTGAATGCCGACGGCCCGGTGCTGGTCGATTTTTGGGCCGAATGGTGCGGCCCGTGCAAGCAGATTGCACCGGCGCTTGACGAATTATCGGATGAATATGCGGGCAAAATCTCCATCATCAAAATCAATATTGATGAAAATCCCGAAGCGCCGACCACTTATGGCGTGCGCTCCATACCGACCATGATGATTTTCCAAGACGGCCAAGCCGCCGCCACTAAAGTCGGCGCGGCACCAAAGAGCGACATTAAAAGCTGGATTGACGAAAGCCTATAGGCCGTCTCACCTCATCCATGATGGCGCAGCACGTCTCCGGCCAAATAGAGCGAGCCGGCAATGATGATCAGCGCATTCGGGTCGTCAATGGCGGCCAGCGCCGCAGCCGGATTGTCATAAGCGGCAGCCGATAAACCGATTTTCTGCGCCGCAGCCGCCAATTCGGCAGGGGGTAAGGCATTTTCATTGCCGTCTATCGGCACGGCATATATCGACGCCGGTCTGTCGGAAATACCGGCCTGCAGCGCCGCCAAATAAGCCTCATGCGCTTTGCTGGTCAGCATAGCAAGAACGATATGCACCGGACGCGCCTCTTGCGCCATAGCCCAAGCGGCCAGCATATGCGCCGCCGCTTCATTGTGACCGCCATCGAGATAAAGCGCGGCCTCAGGCAAGCGTGCCGCCAAAGCCGTCACCATTGGCCCTTTGGTCAATCTCTGCAAACGCGCGGGCCAGCGCACGGTTTGCAAACCGGTTGCCATAGCTGTTTCATCGACACGCAAATAATCGGCACAGGCCAGAGCCAGACCGGCATTGTCAATCTGATGGCGGCCTTGTAATGCGGGCAAGGGCAGGGCATGGACGCTGTCGCCTATGGCAAAGCTTATGCCCTGTTCAGCGGGGCGGGCGGTGAAATCGCGCTTTGCCAGTTTGACCGGCGCACCGACCCGCGCCGCATGCGCCAATAGAAATTCTTCCACTTGGCTTTCTTGTGCCGCCAGCATGAGCGGCACGCCCGGCTTCATAATGCCGGCTTTTTCCTCGGCAATCGACAACAGCGTATCGCCGAGAAATTCCTGATGGTCAAAACTGATCGGCGTAATGGCCGTGCATTTGGGGGTCACAACATTGGTCGCGTCCAGACGCCCGCCCAGCCCCACTTCAAGAATAAGATAATCGGCCGGATGCTCGGCAAAGGCGAGAAAAGCAGCTGCTGTCGTGACTTCAAAAAAAGTGATGGGACGGCCCTGATTGGCCGCTTCCACGCGCTCTAGCACTTCTTCCAAAAGCGCTTCGGCAATCGGCTCACCGCCCAGAATAATGCGCTCATGAAAGCGCGTCAGATGCGGTGAGTGATAGGCATGGACGCGGTGGCCTTGTGCTTCCAACATGGCCCGCAGCATGGCCGCAGTCGAGCCTTTGCCATTGGTGCCTGCAATATGGATGATGGGCGGGCATTTGTCTTGCGGATGCTCAAGCGCTGCCAAAAGCCGCCACATGCGGTCGAGCGATAAATCAATCAGCCGTGGATGCAACGCCAAAAGGCGTTCAAGCAAAATCTCTGAGCCGACGGTCGACACGAGTGGCGCTATGCGCCGGCGCTTTCGGGCGCGCGGCCACCGGTCAGCAAATCAATAAGCCGCGCCAAGGTGGCCGGCATATCATGGCGATGCACCACCATATCGACCATACCATGCTCGAGTAAATATTCGGCGCGCTGAAAGCCCTCGGGCAATTTTTCCTTAATCGTATCTTGAATGACGCGCGGACCGGCAAAGCCGATAAGCGCGCCCGGTTCGGCAATATGAACATCGCCCAACATGCCGTAAGAGGCGGTTACCCCGCCGGTTGTCGGATCGGTCAGCACGACAATATAAGGCAGGCCGCGCTCGCGCAATTGCTGCACAATCACCGTGGTGCGCGGCATTTGCATGAGCGATAAAATACCTTCCTGCATACGCGCGCCGCCGGCCGCCGCGACCATGATAAGCGGCGCATGATGAGCGAGTGCCGCTTCACCGGCGGCCACCACCGCCTCACCGGCGGCCATGCCCAAAGAGCCGCCCATAAAGGCAAAATCCTGCACGGCGATAATCGCCGGACGCCCGCCCAAATCGCCTTTGGCGACTTTCACCGCATCCTTATCGCCGCTTTTGGCGCGTGCTTCTTTCAAGCGCTCGGCATATTTTTTCTGGTCTTTGAATTTCAGCGGGTCATGGGCGACATCGGGCAGTTCGAGCAGTTCATATTCGCCCTTATCAAACAAGGCTTGAAAGCGCGCTGTCGCCCCAATGCGCATATGATGGTCGCAGCCCGGACAGACTTTTTGAAGGTTCTCCAAATCGCGATGAAAAATCATCTCGCCGCATTTTTTGCACGCCTCCCATAAATTATCAGGCGTATCATCATGCTCGCGAAACACGCTTGGAAAGCGCGGACGGACGAAATTTTTAATCCAATTCATAGCCTGCCTCCATATTGCATCAAGACCAAAGGCGAATCAGCTATTTCCTGTTTACACCCTCGGCCAGCGCACTGGCAAGCGCCAGAACCCGTTTTACCGTATCGGCTCGGTTTTCTGCCGTTTCGGCAATCACATCAACCAGGGCCGAGCCGACGACAACGCCATCGGAACTGGCCGCCAAAGCGGCGGCTTGTTCAGGCGTGCGAATACCGAAACCGACACAGACCGGCAGTTGGGTTTGCCGTTTTATGCGCGCAATATTTTCGGCGACGGCCTGTTGCTGCGGCGCGGCGGCACCGGTTATGCCGGTAATGGAGACGTAATAGACAAAACCCGATGTATTGTTTAACACGTGCGGCAGACGCTTATCATCCGTTGTCGGCGTGGCGAGGCGAATAAAATTAAGTCCGGCCTGCATGGCGGGGAGACATAATTCATCATCTTCCTCGGCCGGCAAATCGACAATAATCAAACCGTCAACCCCGGCCTGTTTGGCCTCGGCAATGAATTTATCAACGCCATAATGATAAATCGGATTGTAATAACCCATCAGCACAATCGGCGTGGCGTCATTTCCGGCGCGGAAATCGGCGACCATATTTAAAGTGCCTTTAAGCGTTTGACCGGCGGCCAAAGCGCGTTGCGAGGCGGCCTGAATGGCCGGCCCATCGGCCATCGGATCGGTAAAGGGCATGCCCAGTTCAATAATATCAGCGCCGGCCGATGGCAGACCGGCAAGGATCTCGGCGGAAATCTGCACATCCGGATCGCCCGCCGTGATGAAGGCGACAAAGGCCTTGCGGTTCCGGCTTTGCAAATCGGCAAATAAATCGTCAATACGGCTCATATCAAAGCGTCACATTCAAATGGTCGGCCACGGCGAACACATCCTTATCACCGCGTCCGCACATATTCATCACCAATAAATGCTCGGGCGGCAAATCACCGGCAATTTTACCGACATGAGCGAGCGCATGGCTCGGTTCCAATGCCGGAATAATACCTTCCAAGCGGGTGATCAATTGAAACGCTTCCAACGCTTCCCCATCCGTGGCCGAGACATAATTGACGCGGCCCGTATCACGCAAATAAGCATGTTCCGGGCCAATACCCGGATAATCAAGCCCGGCCGAAATGGAATGACCCTCAATGATTTGCCCATCATCATCTTGCAAAAGATAGGTGCGATTGCCGTGCAATATGCCGGGCGTGCCACCGGCCAGAGAGGCCGCATGGTCGGGCGTATCGAGACCGAAACCGCCAGCTTCAACGCCGATAATATTGACATCGCGCTCGTCGAGGAACGGGTGAAACAAGCCCATCGCATTGGAGCCACCGCCAATACAGGCAATCAGCGTATCGGGCAGACGCCCTTCGCGCTCGAGCATTTGCCGTTTGGTTTCACGCCCGATAATCGATTGAAAATCGCGTACCATGGCAGGATAGGGATGCGGGCCGGCCACTGTGCCGATAATGTAAAACGTGTCATCGACATGGGTCACCCAATCACGCAACGCTTCATTCATCGCATCTTTCAGCGTGCCGGCACCCGAAGTGACGGGACGAATATCAGCCCCCAAAAGCTTCATACGAAAGACATTGGGCTTTTGCCGTTCAATATCCGTCGCGCCCATGAAAACCGTGCACGGCAAACCGAAGCGCGCCGCCACTGTGGCCACGGCGACACCGTGTTGACCGGCACCGGTTTCGGCAATGATGCGGGTTTTGCCCATGCGTTTGGCGAGCAATATTTGCCCCAAACAATTATTGATTTTATGGCTGCCCGTATGGTTCAACTCATCGCGCTTCAAATAAATTTTCGCGCCGCCATAATGTTCAGTCAAACGTTCGGCAAAATAAAGCGGGCTGGGACGGCCGACATAATGGGTCTGCAAATCCTGCAATTGCGCGGCAAAGCCGTCATCTTGTTTGGCCGCTTCATAAGCCGCTTCCAAATCAAGGATAAGCGGCATCAGCGTTTCGGCGACAAAGCGCCCGCCATAAAGTCCGAACCGACCCTTATCGTCAGGCCCTTCGCGATATGAATTTTCTTGCGCCAACTCGCTACCCCAAATCTTCGCCGCGCGCGGCGGCAATAAACGCTTCCATCAAATGCTCATCTTTCTCACCCGCCGCGCTTTCAACGCCGCTGGCCGCATCGACCATAGGCGCGCCGGTCACGGCCAGCGCTTGCGCAATATTCTGCGCCGTCAAACCGCCGGCCAAAAGATAAGGCTTGGACAGGTCATACGCTTTCAATGCGGTCCAGTCAAAGGTTTCACCCAGCCCGCCGGTCAATTGCGCCTCTTTGGGCGGTTTGGCATCGAACAAAAACCAATCGGCACAATCCTGATAATCCGCCGCGCGCGCTACATCATTGGCGGTTTCCACAGGCAGTGCCTTGATTATGGCGGCATGGGAGCGGCGTTTTATCTCGGCCACCCGCGCCGGCGTTTCATGGCCGTGCAATTGCAAGCGATGCGGGCTAATGGCGGCCAAAGCGCGGTCTATGGCATCATCATCGGGATCGACCAAAAGGGCGACGCGCTCCATATCGGAACGGCAGGCCGCGGCCAAGGCAGCGGCATTATCTTGCGTCACATAACGCGGCGATGTCTCGACGAAATTAAACCCGACCAAATCGACGCCGAGGCGGTTCATCGCTTCAATATCGACCGCCCGTGTGACGCCGCATATTTTGATCAAGGGCCCGCCCATTATGCGGTCTCCTTTGCCGCCAGCAGCGCGGTTTTAATCGCTTGCGCCGCCATGGCACAATTTTCGGCTTCGGTAATGGCACGGCCAATGACCAATATATCGGCACCGGCGCTTTGCGCCTGTTCCGGCGTCATCACCCGTTTCTGGTCATGGGCATCACTGCCGGCCGGGCGAATGCCGGGCACAATGAGCTTGAACTCATCGCCCATTTCGGCGCGCAGCGCATCAATCTCATGGGCTGAACACACCACCCCTTGCATACCATTGGTGCGCGCCAGCTCGGCCAGCCGCAAAACCTGCTCGCGCGGTGTGCCTTTTATGCCCATATCGTGCAAATCGCTTTCGGCCAGGCTGGTCAAAACCGTCACCGCCAACATGGTCGGCGCAGCAAAGCCTTTATCCTCGGCTTGCGCCGCCGCATCGGCCGCCGCGCGCATCATGGCGCCGCCGCCGCCGCCATGCACATTCAAAAGACGCGGCTCCAAAGGCGCCAGCGCGCGCACGGCTTGCGCCACCGTATTGGGAATATCGTGCAGTTTCAAATCGAGAAATATCGGCACGCCGCTTGCCGCCAATTTTTGATAACCGACAGCGCCATGCGCGTAGAAAAATTCCATGCCGATTTTCAGCCCGTCAATATGGCCGCTCAGGCGTTGCATCAAGCTTTCCGCTTGGCCGATATCAGGCGTGTCAAGGGCGCAATAAATCTCAGCCGACATCGCTCTTTCTTGCATCATTTTTTGCTTCCCTTTCCTCATCCTGCGGCGCGGCAGGCTTGTCTGACAAAGCCGCTTTGGAGGCAATGGCCGATGCCGTGTCAGCACGGCCTGCTTCTGATGCGGATTGTGACGCTTTTATCACGGGCAGTGCGGCAGGCAAAGCGCGCCCAGAGGCTTTTTTCCCGATATGACCGAGCGCCCATCCGGCCAATAGGCCGACGGCAAAAGCCGCCAATATGGCGATGAAAAGCGGCATGGTGACAGCACTCTCAGGCGCCGCGCGGGTCAAATCCAAAGGGTTGAGCGACACGGTGACGGTCTGTCGGTTGAGTATGGCGAGCGGCAATAAAATTGCCAAAGAAAGAAGGAAAACCAAACGCGTGACAAGATTTTTGACCAGCCTTGCCGATGCTGTAAGCCATTGCCCGACCAAGCTTACGAACCGCCGTCCCGGTTCATGCGTTCGCGCAAATCCTTGCCGGTCTTGAAAAACGGCGCATGTTTTTTGGCGACGGCAACGGATTCGCCGGTGCGCGGATTGCGTCCGATACGGGCATCGCGTTGTTTTACCGAAAATGTACCAAAGCCTCGCAATTCAACGCGGTCGCCGCGCCCCATGGCGTCACCAATTTCGTCGAGCAAATGATTGACAATGGATTCGACATCACGTTGGTAAAGATGCGGATAAAGCTCCGCAATTTTGACGATGAGTTCAGACTTAATCATATGCATGCCTTTGAAAATGCTTGCTTAAGCTGCCACTAAGCCCGCCATGCGTCAAGCGTCTGTGTAAGAAATAATGCTTGAGACAAAACCGGCCCGCCGGAGCTTTTGTCCGACAGGCCGGTTGGATTTATATCGACGGCGGTGCGCCGAAAGCGGACGCTTATTTATCGTCGCCGTCTTCCCCTTCTTCAGAGGCTTCTTCAGCAGCTTCTTCAGCAACCTCTTCGACGGCCTCTTCAACAGGCGCTGCCTCTTCAGCTGCTTCTTCGGCCACTTCTTCAGCTGCTTCTTCGGCGCCTTCTTCGGCCGGGGTTTCATCGCGATTGAGCGCAGCACCCAGAATATCGCCCAGCGAAGCTCCGCTATCGGATGAACCATATTGCTCGACCGCTTCTTTTTCCTCAGCGATTTCCAGAGCTTTGATGGATAGGCCGACACGACGGTCACGCTTGTCGAGATTGGTCACCATGGCATCAAGCTTGTCGCCAATATGGAAACGCTCGGGCCGCTGGTCTTGCCGGTCGCGCGACAAATCGGAACGACGGATAAAGGCCGTGACATCGCCATCGCTGACCGCGACTTCCAAGCCGCCATCGGTAACAGCGGTCACTTCGCACGTCACCGTATCGCCGCGGCGCAAATTGGCAATGCTCTCGAACGGGTCACCATCGAGCTGTTTGATGCCCAAGCTGACGCGTTCTTTTTCCTGGTCAACATCGAGCACCACGGCTTCGACATTTTGACCTTTTGAGAATTGCGCCAAAGCCTCATCGCCCGACGCATTCCAATCGAGGTCTGAAATGTGCACCATGCCGTCAATCTCATTATCAAGACCGACAAACAATCCGAACTCGGTAATGTTTTTGATCTCGCCTTCGACTTTCGTGCCGACCGGGAATTTCGATGAGAAATCTTCCCACGGATTTTCCATACATTGTTTCAGACCCAGCGAAATACGACGTTTCTCGGCATCGACTTCCAGCACCATGACTTCAACTTCTTGGCTGGTCGAAACGATTTTGCCCGGATGCACGTTTTTCTTCACCCAGCTCATTTCAGAAACATGGACGAGGCCTTCAATGCCGTTACCCAATTCAACAAAAGCACCGTAATCGGTAATATTGGTGACCCGACCGGTGACTTTGCTGTTGAGCTCGAATTTTGACGCCGCCTCATCCCACGGATCGGCTTCCAGCTGTTTCATACCTAAGCTGATGCGTTGCGTTTCGGAATTGATTTTCACCACTTGCACACGCACTGTTTCGCCGACAGTCAAAACCTCCGACGGATGGTTGACCCGTCGCCAAGCAATATCGGTGACGTGCAACAGCCCGTCGACACCGCCCAAATCAACAAATGCGCCGTAGTCGGTAATGTTTTTTACCACCCCGTCCACTTGCTGGCCCTCCAGCAAATTGGAGACGATTTCATTGCGCGCTTCGGCCCGTGTCTCTTCCATAATGGCGCGGCGCGAGACAACAATATTGCCGCGGCGGCGGTCCATTTTCAAAATTTGGAAAGGCTGCGGCGTGTTCATTAAGGGTGTAATGTCGCGCACCGGACGAATGTCCACTTGGCTGCCCGGCAAAAACGCCGTGGCGCCGTCCAAATCAACGGTGAAGCCGCCTTTGACACGGCCGAAAATAACCCCCTCGACACGCTCATCGGCTTCGAAATTTTTCTCCAGCTTGACCCAGCTTTCCTCGCGGCGCGCCTTGTCGCGCGACAGCACGGCTTCGCCCATCGCATTCTCAATACGATCGACAAAAACCTCGACCTCATCGCCGACATTTATCGCGGCGGGTTGGCCGGCCATAGAAAATTCGCGCAAAGGCACGCGGCCTTCCGTCTTCAAACCGACATCGACAATCGCCAAATCATTTTCAATGGCGGTAACACGGCCACGCACCACCGTGCCCTCAATCGGCGCATCGGCGGCAAAACTTTCTTCCAAAAGCGCAGCGAAATCATCAGTGCTCGGGTTCATGCCCGTTTCATTTGTTTGTTCAGACACTTTCTGTGTCTCCTTGATTATGCCAACCCGGCGCCTTGCGCGCGCCTTTCGGGCGGACTTCCCGCACCGGCATACGCGCCAAGCGCAGCACTGCAGCGGGCAATGGTTTTGAAATATGTTCGCCCCATTCACGGGACGCGGGGTTTTGGATTTCTGGCTAAGGGTTGAGTTTTGCCTCAACCCGCGCCAGAGCCGCTGCGAACGCCTCTTCTATAGACAAATCAGAGGTATCAAGCAAGGCCGCATCATCGGCTTGTTTCATCGGCGCGGTCGCACGATTTGCGTCGCGCCCGTCGCGGGCTTGAATATCGGCCAAAACGGTTTCGAAGCTTAAAGACCCATCATTCTCGCGCAATTCGGTAAAACGGCGTTGAGCGCGAATTTCAGCACGCGCCGTGATGAATAATTTGGCCGCGGCATCAGGGCACACCACTGTGCCAATATCGCGCCCGTCAAGCACCGCACCGGCTTTATTGTCGGGCGGCATAGTGGCAAATTGGCGTTGCGCCGCCAAAATGGCCGCGCGCACCGGCGCCATGGCGGCGACCACGGAAGCGGCAAGGCCGGTGTCGGCAGTGCGCAAACGGGCGGCGAAATCGCCTTCTTCAAGCCGCGCCATATTGAGGTTTTCGGCCGCGCGCACGGCCGCGCTTTCATCTTCAATTTGGTCACCCGCATCCATGACGCCAAGCGCCACAGCGCGATATAGCGCGCCGGTATCGAGATAGGCAAAATCGTAATGCGCGGCCAGGCGACGCGCCAAAGTGCCTTTGCCCGAAGCGGCCGGGCCGTCCACGGCAATGATGCAAGCAGCGCGCGGTAAAGGCTCAGTAAGGGGTGTATCAGTCAATCTGTGCTCCCAAACTCTGCATCAGCTCGAAAAAGTTCGGAAAACTTGTGGCAATCATGGCGCGATCATCCACCGCCACCGGCTGTTCGGCAATCAGACCGAGGCATAAAAACGCCATGGCAATGCGATGGTCATGATGGGTTGCGACGGTTGCGCCGCCGGCAATCGGGCCGCCGGTGATGCGCAACCAATCATCGCCCGCTTCCACGGCCACACCATTGGCTCTAAGCCCCGCCTCTATCGCCGCCAAGCGATCGCTTTCCTTGACCCGCAACTCAGCCAGGCCGGCCATATGGCTGGTGCCGTTGGCCGCCGCCGCAGCGACCGCCAAAGCGGGAAATTCGTCAATCATATCGGGTGCGGTGTCGGGTGTCACATCGCACGCCGTCAAGGCGCCGTGCCGCACCCGCAAATCAACCGCCGTCTCGCCGCTAGCGCGGCGCTCATTGGTGATTGCAATATCGCCGCCCATGGCGCGCAGGACGCGGATAAGTCCGTCGCGCTGGCGATTGAGCATAATATTTTCAAGCACCACATCAGAGCCCGGCACGGTAAGCGCTGCGACCAGCGGGAAAGCAGCGGAAGACGGGTCACCGGGGAC
>CATDDF010000096.1 GCA_949498175.1 Alphaproteobacteria bacterium
GAGGTCTTGCCGTTCTCGCCGACTTTTTCGCCAATGGAGCGCAAATTGCCCCAATAAGACCCAATGCCGCCGCCGCGCGAGGCGAGCCAGACATTTTCATTCCACAAATTGACAATATCGCCGAGGCTGTCATTGGCCTCATTCAAAAAACACGAAATCGGCAAACCGCGATCGGTGCCGCCATTAGAGAGAACAGGCGTGGCGGGCATGAACCAAAGTTTGGAAATATAATCATAAAGACGCTGCGCATGCGCATCATCGCTGCCGTAATAGGAGGCGACGCGGGCAAACAAATCCTGAAAGCTCTCGCCCGGCATGAGATAGCGGTCGGTCAAAGTGGCCTTGCCGAAAGCGGTCAATAATGCATCGCGCGACGGGTCGGTCTTGACGCGCGGTGCCGCCTTGAATTGCACCGCTTGGTCATGGCGGTCAAAATCAAGTTGCGGTTCGCCATGCGCCGGGTCACCTTCTGCACGGCGCGGCTGGCGGGCGGCCAATTGTTCTTTGGTCAGCACATCGTCTTGCATTTTTTCCTTATCCTGACCTTTTTTCTCGCCGCCATCTCCGGCCTGTGTATCTCTAAACATGCTCTCTCCTCATTGCCATGCCCATCGGCACAATGCCCAATGGCATATCTGTCACTTCCGGCCCGCTTTCAGGTTAAAAACGCCTCTGAAACCGGCCGAAACCGAGGGACAGCATCCCCGCAAGCGCCATATGGCACTCTCGGCTCAATGGTGAGCCTATCACGGGTTGTTTTTAACTTTCGGCGGTTTGTAACTGGCTGAGCATAAAAGCTCTGAACCACTCACCCCCCTACCGGACACTAGATATAGTGTCTATTTGCAATGAAAACGTCAACAGATAGTTGCACGAAAAGGAAATTTTTTTTTACTTTCTAAATTAATAAAATAATTTCAATGCTTTATGGATGTTCGGCGATGGCAGTTTTAAAAGCGATTTCGAATCACTCATCCACCAACTTATCCACAGGAGAACAAATCGTGCAAATCAGTTGCGGGTCATTTACCCTTTTGCGGCAAAAACCGCACCAGCACCCACGCCACACTGACAACATGACCGAGCACAAAAATCGGCACACTCCACATAAGGGCAACGCGCTTTTGCTTCTCATGGGCAAAAATCACCGCTCCCATGCAAATACCGCCCAGCATGACATCGGCCAAAGCAACCAAACCCCACGGCTCGGCCAAAACATTATCAAAACCGCTGCCGCCGACATTGCGATAGGCATGCCAGCACAAGGCCAGGAATAAAAGCCCGGCCAGCGCGACTATGGTTTTACTGATATTTGCCGTTCTATCTGCCATATCATGTCCTTTCCTTTTATCGTTTTACGTTGCAAGGACATGTGCGGTTCAGCTTTTACTGCGGCAAAATAAAAGGCCGCAGAGCAGAACCCCGCGGCCTTTCAAAATCATTTCAGTCTGATGACTGCTTACAGCACCTCAAACAGACCGGCAGCACCCATGCCGCCGCCAATGCACATGGTGACAACGACATTTTTGGCACCGCGGCGTTTACCCTCCATCAACGCATGGCCGACCAAACGCGCGCCGGTCATGCCATAAGGGTGACCGATGGCAATAGAGCCGCCATTGACATTATATTTCTCATTATCAATGCCCAGCTGGTCACGGCAGTAAAGCGCTTGGCTGGCGAAAGCTTCATTGAGCTCCCACAAATCAATATCATCGACTTTTAGGCCATGGCGTTCCAACAGGCGCGGCACGGCAAATACCGGACCGATGCCCATTTCATCAGGCTCGCAACCGGCAACCGCAAAACCTTTAAACGCGCCCAGCGGCTCAACACCGCGACGCTCGGCTTCCTTGCCTTCCATGACCACAACAGCCGCTGCACCGTCTGACAATTGCGAAGCATTACCGGCCGTGATGAATTGGTCTTCGCCGCGCACCGGCTGCAGACCGGCCAGGCTTTCCAGTGTCGTTTGCGGACGGTTACACTCATCGCGATCAACCGTATAGTCGACGATTGATTCTTCACCGGTCTCTTTATTGACCTGCTTCATCTTGGTTTCCATCGGCACAATCTCATCTTTAAAGAGACCGGCTTCTTGGGCGGCCGCCATGCGTTGCTGGCTTTGCAGCGCATATTCGTCTTGCGCTTCGCGGCTGACATTATAGCGATCGGCAACAATATCGGCCGTTTCAATCATCGGCATCCACAAGGCAGGATAGCTACCCAGCAGTTTTTCTTCCGTGATATTATTGTAATTGGCGCCTTGCATTTGCACCATGGAAATGCTTTCCACACCGGCACCGATTGTCACCGGCACATTTTCATTCATCACCCGACCGGCAGCCATGGCAATGGTTTGCAGGCCTGACGAGCAAAAACGATTGACCGTGACACCTGATGTGGTGACCGGACAACCGGCCCAAATGGCTGACAAGCGACCTACATTTTGGCCGGTTGCGCCTTCCGGCGTGCCGCAGCCCATAATCACGTCTTCAACGTCACCCGGCTCAATACCGGCGCGCTCAATAGCGTGTTTAATGGCGTGGCCGCCCATGGCGGCACCATGTGTCATGTTAAACCCGCCACGGCCGGATTTGGCCAGACCGGTGCGCGCGCTCGATACGATTAACGCTTCTCTCATAATTGGCTCCCTTAGTTCATCATGGGTTCGAAACTGGCGCGATATTGCGCCAAGAATGTGAGATTTACAATGCCATAAAGCGATTTATCCATAAACCTTTGGTCGATTTACGAAAATTTAGCGCCATGACGGTCAAAATGGCGCGTCGTCGCAGAAAAACAATAAGATAGAAGAAGAATAAGACCAGACGGCATGGAACGCTTTGCCGGATTTTTCGAAGACCGAAACCGCGCAGCATAATTCCGCCACAATCAAATGCCATAAAAACAATATGAAAGAAAAACAATCACGCCTGTTTAAAACCTCCCGCTTGGGTGACGCGCTTTTGCTGGTTCTGCTCGGACTTGTTTTGCTCGGCTTTCCCCTCCTATCGGCCGGGGCGCAAGAATTTTCAAAACCCGATAATGACCGGCTCAAGCAAATGCTGACGCCGCTGCAATATGCCGTCACCCAAAAAGACAAAACCGAACCGCCTTATCGCAATCCTTATTGGGATGAAAAAGCACCGGGCATTTATGTCGATGTGGTGTCGGGCGAAGCGCTATTCTCATCGCTTGATAAATATGACAGCGGCACAGGCTGGCCCAGTTTCACCCGGCCACTGGAAGCGCGGTCCATTGTCGAGCGCGATGATTGGAAATTATTCGTCAAGCGTATTGAAGTGCGTTCGAAGCTGGCCGACAGCCATTTGGGTCATGTTTTTGATGACGGGCCGGCCCCGACGGGCTTGCGCTATTGCGTCAACTCCGCCGCCTTGCGCTTTGTGCCGCTGGCCGATATGGAACAACAGGGCTATGGCAAATATCTGCCAGCCTTTGAAAAAGCAGGTTTCAAATTATGAACAGCCTTTTTCAATCCGCGCGCTAATCTCATAGCGCACAAGGTCGGGCATTTCCATCGGCAGGAAATGCGTTGACCCGTCAATCACGGTGATTTTCTTGTCCTGCTGCAACGCATGAAATGCGGCGCGCGCGCGCGTCGTTGAGCCTTGCTCAGCCATTAATAGGGTAAACGGCACGGTGAGGCGGCGAATATGGCGATT
Source organism: Alphaproteobacteria bacterium (assembly GCA_949498175.1). Taxonomy (GTDB): domain Bacteria; phylum Pseudomonadota; class Alphaproteobacteria; order RS24; family RS24; genus UBA8337. The sequence continues at coordinate 3,687 of CATDDF010000096.1, forward strand.
GCAATTTAATTGCGGGCCTTTGAAATTGGCCGCTTCCCAATGCGGCGTACAAGCCAAGCGAAGGCCGTCATCGTGCGGCAACAAACCGCCATCCAGATAAGCGTCCAAAAACCCGTCCTGCCAAGTGGTAAAAGCACCGCGCCCGGCATAGGCCTTTTTGGCCGTTGCTCTATCGGGCCATAAGGCGCGTCTTCTGGCCGCCATTTTGGCCAATTGCAAACCGCCATGGCGACCGGTCAGACGCATGATCATCATCGCAATGGGGCCGATGCGCGGCACAATGACCGGATCGGCAAGCACAAGACCGGCGACCAAATCAGGCCGCGCGGCAGCGGCAAAAACCGAGGTAAAGCCGCCCATGGAATGGCCGCCCAGCCAGATTTTACGCCCGTGCTTATCGGCCAAATGCTCGATTAAGGCGACAAGGTCGCGGCCATAAATATCCCAACCGGTCATTTTCTCGGGCGCGGCGCGTAGCGTGCTGCGGCCATGACCCCGCGCATCCCATGCGTAAATGTCAAATTTGTCGGCCAATGGCGTTAATAGCGGCCGATAAGTGTGACCGTTAAACCCATTGGCATGCGCCCAATGCAAAACCGGTCGATCTGAGACCTTATTTTGCCAATGATAAAGAGCGAGATGCCCTGAATTGTCATGCGGCAGGGCAAAGGCGGATTGGTTAACCATAGAGTTTCCTTCTGTGCGGGAATATGCATCGCGCGACCAAAAAGGCAAGCCAATGGCTGAAGCGCGCCGCGCTTTGACAGCGAAGAGGCGGCGGTTTGCTAGGCAAAATGCCGATAATATGCTAGGGCGAGCCTAGATAGCGTTTCTGAACTGTGAAAGGCGCGGCCGCATGCAAATCTATCTGCCGATTGCAGAAATGAGTGCCAATATTATGACCCTTATCGGCATGGGCGGTTTGGTCGGCTTTATGTCGGGCATGTTTGGCGTCGGCGGCGGCTTTTTGATGACCCCTTTATTGATTTTCATCGGCGTGCCGCCCGCCGTGGCGGTGGCCAGCGAAGCCAATCAAATTGTCGCCTCTTCCGTCTCCGGCGGTCTCGCCTATTGGCGGCGCCGCGCCATCGACGTGCCGATGGGATCGATTTTAATGGTTGGCGGTCTTGTCGGCTCCTATAGCGGGGTGCAGATTTTCAAAGCACTGCGCGCGCAAGGGCAGGTCGACTTATTGATTTCACTGTCCTATGTGGTGTTTCTATCAGTCATCGGCCTGCTCATGTTGCGCGAGAGCATTCAAGCGTTAAATGCGCGCCGCCGCGGCAATCCGGTGCGGGCGCGTCGCCCCGGTCAACATAGCTGGATATTGGGGCTGCCCTTTCGCATGCGTTTTCGCCGCTCCAAGCTCTATATCAGCGTCATACCGCCGATTATCATTGGGTTTTTTGTTGGCATGATGTCAGCTATTATGGGGGTTGGCGGCGGCTTTATCATGGTGCCGGCGATGATCTATATTTTACGCATGCCGACCAATGTGGTTATCGGCACCTCACTGTTTCAAATCATTTTTGTTACCGCCTCGGTAACCGTGTTTCACGCAGTGGAAAACCAAACTTTAGATATTGTGCTCGCCGCTTTGCTGATGATTGGCGGGGTGATTGGCGCGCAAATCGGTGTGTTTATCGGTCAACGTTTGCAGGGTGAACAATTGCGTGCGCTTTTGGCACTGATTGTGCTGGCCGTTGGGGCGCGGCTGCTGTTTGATTTGGTGGTTGAGCCGCAAGAACTTTATTCAATGTCCACCATGTCATCTCTTTCGGGAGAGCCACGATGAGGCATTGCATTACCGCCATAGGTTTGGCCCTGCTGCTGGCCAATGCGCCGGCACAGGCCAATGTGCTGGTCACAGATTTATCGAAAGACCAAATATCCATTCGCGGTGATTTCACCGGCGAGACGCTTTTGCTGTTTGGCGCCATTGACCCGACGCCGCATGGGCCGGTTGATGGCGTGGTGGTGGTGTTACGCGGCCCCGGCGAGACCGTCACCTTGCGCAAAAAGCGAAAAACGCTCGGCATTTGGATTAACCAGAAAGCCTATCGCATGGGGCCCTTGCCGGGCTTTTTGGCAACCGTCAGTTCCGCTCCCCTCGCCGCTTTGGCGCCGCTTGAGGAAAGGCGGCAACTGAATATCGGGGCCGAGCAATTGGATGCGGCGCTTATTTCGGGCGCCGCCGGTCGGGCCGAAAAACAAGCGGCAATGCAAGCTTTTGTCCGGCTCAAGCGCGCCGATGCGCTGTTTGCCGAAGACCCGCAAGCGGTTGAGATTATTGATGAGCGACTGTTTCGTGCCGAGATAAAACTGCCGGCAGGTATGCCGGTTGGTCGGTATATAACTGAATTTTTTGCCTTCAAGAACGGCAGCATTGTCGGCTATCGCACCGGCGAATTGCCGGTTGATATTGTCGGCGCGGGACACATATTGGGGGAAGCGGCGCATAAGCAATCGCTGCTTTATGGCCTGTCAGGTGTCGCTTTGGCGGTATTTATGGGCTGGGGTGTAGCGGCAATTTTCAGGCGGCGATAATGGACGGGTTTTTGGCTTCGGCATTGGCAGCATTTTTCGGCGGGGCGCTGAGTTTTCTCTCACCTTGTGTCTTGCCGCTCGTGCCAGGTTATTTATGTTTCGCCGCCGGATTGCAATTTTCAGAATTGAGCGCACTGGAAGAAAAAGGTGAAGCGACGCGCCGCATATTCCCCGGCGCCATGGCTTTTGTCGGCGGCTTCTCAGCTGTCTTTATCGCTTTGGGCGCGGGCGCGGCGGCGATAAACCCTTTATTACTCGCCTATCAGGCCGAACTCGCTTATCTCGCCGGCGGCGCGATTATCATTCTCGGCCTGCACGTCGCCGAACTTATTCATATTCCGCTTTTGGCGCGCGAGGCGCGCCTGCAAGACAATATGGCCGTGCGCCAATCGCGCGCGCCGCTTGTCGCCGCCTTTATTATGGGGTTGGCCTTTGCCTTTGGCTGGACACCGTGCATCGGGCCGATACTGGCAACGATTTTGGCGCTCGCCGCGGCGCGCGACAGTCTTGGCGAAGGGGTCATTTTGCTGGCCATATATGCGGCCGGGCTTGGCCTGCCGTTTATTCTTGCCGCGCTCGGCGTCGGGCGTTTCCTTGCCGCCAGCCAAAAGATTAAAGCCAATATGGTCTGGGTGACACGCGGCGCTGGTGGCCTATTGGTGGTGACCGGCGTGCTGATAATGCTCGGCAGTCTGCAAAGCCTTGCCTCTTATTTGCTCGATTGGTTTCCCTTTATGGCGACGCTCGGTTAAGGGGTAAATATGGCTTTTTTTCGCGACCGCTTATCCACCATTCCACGCACAGCCTTGGGGCTCGGCCTGGCCGGGCTCATTCCTTTTGTCAGTGGCGGTATCGGCGTCTGGGTCAACGCGCTCGGCGACATTCGTTTCGCCCTGCCGCTCATCATCATTGCCTATGGTTGTCTCATTGCGGCTTTTCTGGGCGGGGTGCGCTGGGGCGCAGCGATGCAAAATAATGAAACCGACCATTTGCCCCGACACCTCATCATCGCCATTATGCCGACCTTGATTGCCTTGATTGCCTTCATGCTGCCCTTGCCGCAGGCTTTTACTTTGTTGATCGTCTTATATGTCGCGCAAAGCGTTTTGGATTTGAACGCCGTTCAGCAAGACCATTTGACCGATTGGTATGCCCCTTTGCGGCTTTTGCTGACCGCCATTGCGGCGCTTTCAATGACTTCAATATTGGTGCATGTGCTGACCCATTAAGCGGCATTAACGCGCGCGGTCGGGCAAGAGCCGGTTCGGCTGGATGGCGGCGAGCCGCGCCGCGCCGACCAAAACCGCCTGATAATCTGCCCCGTCAAACAGCCCGTCAAAAGCTGCATCGCGCACATTGAGACTGCCGGTCAAAGCCCCGAAAGCGGGTAAAATGGCGCGCTGCGCGTCATGCACGAAACAGCGGCGGCGCAAATTGCGTCCACGCTGGCGCAGCTTGGCGCAGGGGTGCAAATGGCCAGCCAATTCACCGGCTTCAAAACTGTCGCCGCGCGCCATCGGCTCATGACGCATCACCAAATTTACATCGCGAAATATCTCCATTGCCGTGCCGGGCAGGCCGATGGGTGGGGTCGGATCATGATTGCCGGTCACCCATACCGTCTCCACCGCGCCGGTCAAACGCACCAATTCTGCGCGGTCGGTTTGCGACATGCGGCTGGGCCAATCATCATCGTGAAACGCATCACCCAAAGAGACGAAAGCTTGCGGTCTGAATTGTTCAAAGGCAGCGGCCAGGCGCTGCAAGCTCGCCGCCGTATCATAGGGCGGCAAAGCGACACCGCGCCGCGCAAAAGCCGAGGCTTTCTCAAAATGCAAATCGGCGACAATCAGCATGTCTCTATCGGGGCGATATAGCGCGCCCGACACATCGGCTATCAGCTTCGCGCCATTGACAATAAACTCATAGTGTCTCGACACGACCGACCTCCAAACCTTGCGTCGCTTCGCGCACCAAATCATCATGGCGGCTCGCCGCCTCGCCCAATAATTCATCATCAGCCGCACCGCGCACCGGCTCTTTGCCCATTTCCATCAAAAGCGGCACGGCAAGCGGCGAGATATGGCTCAGCCGTCTCAGCATCAGCTTGCCGTCAATGCGCGCCAACATAGCGCCGAGCCGTCCAATATCCAGCAAGCCGGTCGCCGCATCGGCGCGCGCCGCTTGCAAGAGAATATGGTCGGGCTCATGGCTGCGCAAAACATCGAAAATCAAATCGGCCGAAAAAGTCACTTGGCGACCGGTCTTTTCATGGCCCGGCATGTTTTTTTCAATCAGGCCGGAAATCATCGCGCAATCGCGAAATGTGCGTTTCATCAGCGCCGATTCATCGAGCCAGGCTTCCAAATCATCGCCCAGCATATCTTGCGCAAATAAGGCTTCCAGCGTCAGCTTTTCTTGTTCAACCATCAGCCCGATATCGCGCAAGCCCCATACAGCCAACCCATAATCATTGGCGACAAAGCCCATCGGCCGCGCGCCCATGCGTTCCATGCGCCGCGTCAGCAACATGCCCAAAGTCTGATGCGCCAACCGCCCCTCAAACGGATAGGCGGTCATATAAAAGCGCGCGCCTCGGGCAAAGCTTTCAACCAGCAGCGTATCTTTTTTCGGCAGAGCCGAAAAATCCTGCTGCATGGCCAACCATTGTGCCACTTGCGGCGGCAAATCGCGCCAGCTTTTCGGGTCAGACAGCATGGCGCGCACGCGTTCAGCCAAATGGGTGGAAATGGGAAATTTGCCGCCTTGATAGCTCGGCACTTTCGGGTCGGCATGATAAGCGCGCGACACCAGCGCCTCGGTATCGCGCACCGCCTCCAGCCGCAAGGTTTCACCGGCAAAAACAAATGTGTCGCCGGGCGCGAGCGCGGTCAAAAAATATTCTTCCATCTCGCCCAAAACGCGCCCGCCGCTTATTGGTCGCTTGCCTTTTTTCGGGCGCGTCAGCCGCACTTTCAGCATCGGCGCTTCGACAATCGTGCCGACATTCATGCGATAGCGTGTCGCCAAACGCGGATGCGCCAGCCGATAGCTGCCGTCTTTTTCTTGACGCAGACGGGCATAGCGATCATAGGTTTTCAGCGCATAGCCGCCGGTCGCGACAAAATCGACAATGCGGTCGAAAACCGCGCGCGGCAAATCATGATAGGGCGCGGCGCGGCACGCTTCTTCATAGAGACGCTCAGGATGAAATGGCGCGTGACAGGCAGTCCCGAAAACATGCTGCGCCAATACATCAAGCCCTCCGGTGCGCATCATGGTGCCGTCTTGCTCGCCGGCGGCAACGCTTTCCCGCGCCGCTTTGCATTCAAGCACTTCAAACCGATTGGACGGCACCAATAAAGCGGCAGAGGCTTCGTCAAAGCGGTGATTGGCGCGACCGATACGCTGCGCCAGACGGCTGGCGCCTTTTGGCGCACCGACATGAATGACCAAATCAACCGCGCCCCAATCAATGCCCAAATCGAGCGTTGAGGTGCAGACAACGGCGCGCAATTGACCGGCCGCCATGGCGGCTTCCACTTTGCGGCGGCGTTCGGGTGCCAGCGAGCCATGATGCAAAGCAATCTCCAGACCGCTTTCATTGAGCGCCCATAATTCACGAAACACCATTTCCGCTTGCGAGCGCGTATTGACGAACACCAAAGACGTGTCGGCGCCCTGAATGGCGCTCAGCACATCGGCCATGGCATGGCGCGCCGTATGACTGCCCCAGGGCAAGCGCTCTTGCGTGTCCAAAATCGACAATGCCGGTGGCGCGCCCGGCGTGCCCTCTATCAGCAGCGCTTCTTCCACGCCCTCATCTTGCGGCGTCAAAAAGCGCTGCAAAGCTTGTTTATCGGCGACCGTTGCCGACAGGCCGAGCCGCTTGGCTTTGGGTGCCAGACGGGCCAGCCGCGCCAAGCCCAGCGCCAACAAATCACCGCGCTTATTGGGGGCCAGCGCGTGCAGCTCATCAATAATGATGGTGTCGAGCGCAGCAAAATAATCATCCGCTTCGGGCCAGCTCAGCATCAGCGCCAATTGCTCCGGTGTGGTCAGCAAAATATCGGGTGGATTTTTCTTTTGGCGGGTTTTGCGATTTTGCGGCGTGTCGCCGCTGCGCGTCTCAATCGTAATATCCAACGCCAGTTCCTCAACCGGCTGCATGAGGTTGCGCTGAATATCAACGGCCAGCGCTTTCAAGGGCGACATATATAAAGTGTGCAGCTTGCCGCTTGCGCCTTTTTCTACCATAGCTTCAAGGCTAGGCATAAAACCGGCCAGCGTTTTACCGCCACCGGTCGGGGCAATCAGCAGCGCGTCATGACCGGCACGCGCGGCTTGCCAAAAAGCGGTCTGATGGGTGCGCGGC
>CATDDF010000097.1 GCA_949498175.1 Alphaproteobacteria bacterium
CCGGTCACGCAAGCCGACCGCGATGCTGAGGCTTTGCTGGAAAAAGCGCTGGCCGAGCTGGTACCGCATATTCAAGTTATTGGTGAGGAAGCATGTGCCGATGCCCTGCCCGAACAGTTGGACGATATGTTTTTCCTGCTCGACCCGCTGGACGGCACGCGTGATTTCGTCGCCAAGCGCGATAATTTCACCGTCAATATCGGGCTGGTGCATAATCATTATCCAATTGCCGGGGTGATTTATGCACCGGTGCATGAAAAGCTGTATTTCAGCGGCGCTGATTGCGCCTATCGCCTCGCCATTGCGCCTGACGGCGCGCTTGATATGGACTCGGCCGAAAAGCTGACGACCGATAAAATTGACCCGCGAGGCGTGCATATTATTGCCAGCCGCTCACATCGCGGCGAGAAAACCGATCAAATGATTGCCAGCCTCAATGTCAAAAGCACCATTGCTGCCGCCTCTTCCTATAAATTTTGCCTTTTGGCCGAAGGCACGGCGGATTTTTACCCGCGCTATGGCCGCACTATGGAATGGGATACGGCTGCCGGCCAAGCCATTTTGGAAGCGGCGGGCGGCATTGTGACAACCGAAGAAGGCGAGCGCTTTTCTTACGGCAAGCTGGCGCGCGGCCTCGACAACCCATCTTTCATTGCAGCCGCCGCCGATAACTGGCAGGATGCCATGAAATAGAGGACTGTGCAGGAGGATAGCAATGGCCGGTCGGCGCTTGGCGGTTTTATATTTCTGTCTTCTGGTAATGTTCTTTCCGCTTTCGGCCGGCGCGCAAAACGCCCCCCGCGCCATTGAAGATTTTTCCGAAAACAGCCTGATTATCGCCTCGGCCAAATATTTGGGCGCAACGGCGGAAAGCATGGCCGAAGTCATTGACCGGATTTTCAGCCGCTATGGCACGCCCAGCGCGGTTATTCGCGGCGAAGAAATTTCCGTATCTGTTATGCTGGGTGCGCGTTATGGCCGAGGCACGCTTTTGTTCCCCGATGGTCGCGAATTTCCGATTTATTGGCGCGGGCCCTCGGCTGGCTTCGATATGGGCGCAACCGGAAATAAAAGCTTTACGCTGGTTTACAATATTGACGCACCGGAAGGTTTATATCGCCGCTTCGCAGGTGTTGACGGCTCGCTGGTCGCATTGGGCGGGGTTGGGTTTAATTATTTGCAGCGCGGCAATACCATATTGGCGCCGATGCGGGTTGGGGTCGGCTACCAAATCGGCGTCAGCCTCGGCTATTTGAAATTCGCCGATGCCCCCGGTTGGATGCCTTTCTAGCGCTGGCGAAAAAACGCCGTCAATTTATCCGATAATTCTTCCGTTCGTCCGGTCGAGAAAAAATGCCCACCCGTATATTGATGCACGTCAGGATTTTTATAGAGCGCCAGCACTGCCTCAACATCGGCACGCATAATTTCCGGGTCATCGAGCGCATAAACGAATTGTGCCGCTATGCCGCTCGCCGCGATTTTTTCATGGTCAGACATGCGGTCGGATAGGGCATCACCGATAATCATGTCGCGCATCATGCGTTCCGTGCCTTTGACCTTAAACTGGGCTGTGAAATGCGCTACCACTCGCCGCGCTTCTTCAGATTCAACGCCGAAGCTTTCGCCGCGGGCAATAATCGCCGGAATACCGACCAGACGCGCCAGAAACGTGCCCAGCACGGGCAGACGCGTCAGCCTCAACGCCAAAGTGGGCTCAACCCCTTTAATGACCGGCACTTGATAAGCCAAAGAGCGCACGCGGTCGCCATGTTCAGCGGCAAAGCGGGCGATAATCGCTCCGCCGAGACTGACGCCGAACAAATGCGCTTTTTCAATTTGCAAATCGTCCAATAAATCGCGCAATTGGCGGCGCATGAGATCAATGCTCAGCTTGTTTTTCGGGCGGTCGGAAAAACCGCGTCCATATTGGTCATAAATAATCACCCGCCAACCGGCTTCGACCAAAGGCGGCACATAACCCTGATAAGCCATCGACCCCAGCGTGCCGCCATGCACAATCACCACAGGCACACCATCAACCGGACCAAAAGCTTGATAGGCGGTGACGCCGTGGCTCAACGTCGCCGTTTGATAATTGCTGTCGGCGCGAAATTGTGCAGCGCTAATGGTTTCGCGGTCGGCGCGCCAATAAATAACGCCAAGCGCCAGTAATAAAACGGCAATAATCGCGCCGATAATTTGTAAGGGGGCCATTTATTTTTCCTCGCTTAAGCGCACGCGGCCGGTTTCCTTTCCTTTGCGCGGGTCGAGAAACAACAGCAATGCGCCTTTTTCTTCTTGTAGATGGACGATAACACGGGTCGCCCCGTTTTCAATGCCGACCAGCCGCGCGCCTTCGGGAATGGTGATTTCCGACAGATCGAAATCGCGCGCAATGGGCGCTTCCGGCGCGGAAAGGCGCGCTATCACCGTGCTGATGACCACTGCTGCGCCGCCGACCAGCAAAACCCCCAATAAAATCACCGTGACCAGCAATATCCGCACATAGCGCGGATTGGGCGCTGGAATATCTTCAGAAGACGTTTCCGCGAAGCTCGGATTTCCTGTATCTTGAGACATGGTCGATACTCCAAATAATGTTCTCGCCTTTGCCGTCACCTATACGCAAGATGGCGACCGATTGGACAAAACCCTCGCTGCCGCCTCTGCCGATTTATCGCGCGCGCGGCTGCAAGAGCTTGTGAAAGCCGGTCACTGCACGGTCACGCGACGACAAGCTGACCAGACCATAAAAGACCCGTCATGGCGGGTCAAACAAGATGATATTGTCGCCCTCACCCTGCCGCCCCCCGTCGACACGACGGTGAAGGCGCAAAACATTGCGCTTAATGTGCTGTATGAGGACGCGGATTTGCTGGTCGTCAACAAACCGGCTGATATGGTGGCGCATCCAGCCCCCGGCAGCCCCGACGGCACGTTGGTTAATGCGCTGCTGGCGCATTGCGGCGACAGCCTGTCGGGTATTGGCGGCGAAAAACGGCCGGGCATTGTCCATCGCCTCGATAAGGATACGAGCGGCATTATGGTGGTAGCGAAAAACGATTCTGCGCATCAGGGCTTGTCGGAGCAATTTGCCGCGCATGGCCGCGACGGGCGCATGCAGCGGCTGTATCAGGCTTTGGTGTGGGGCGAACCGCTGCCCGCCGCCGGCACGGTGGATGCGGCGCTGGCCCGCAGTGCCAATAATCGCAAGAAAATCGCCGTTTCCAAGTCTAAGCAGGCGCGCCATGCGGTGACCCATTATCGGCGGCTGGAAAGCTATGCCGAAAGCCAAGTAAGCCTGATTGAGTGTCGGCTGGAGACCGGACGGACGCATCAAATTCGCGTGCATATGGCGCATATCGGCCATCCGGTGCTGGGTGACAAGCTGTATGGCACGGGCATGAAAAGCCGCGCCGTGCACCTCACCGAAGCGCAAAAAACCGCGCTTGAGGCGCTCGACCGGCAGGCGCTGCATGCCGCCGCGCTCGGCTTTGAACACCCGCGCACCGGCGACACGCATTTTTACGAAGCGCCCCTTCCGCAAGATTTGACCACCCTCTTGGAAGCGATGAAAAAGCTGCCTATATAAGGTTTATGAGCAAGGACGAGACTGCAAAGGCGGAGAAGAAATCAACCGCCCCATCTACAGCACTGGCGCCGGCCCCCAATCCGGAGGGCAGTCTGTCGCGCTATCTCAACGACATCAAGAAATTCCCCATGCTGGAGGCCGATGAGGAGTTTACCCTGGCGAAAGATTATGCCGACACGGGCGATAAGGGCGCGGCGCACAAGCTGGTGACCAGCCATTTGCGCTTGGTGGCGAAAATCGCCATGGGTTATCGCGGCTATGGCCTGCCGATTGGCGAGGTGATTTCGGAAGGTAATGTGGGGCTGATGCGCGCCGTGCAGAAATTCGACCCCGATCGCGGCTTTCGCCTCGCCACTTATGCCATGTGGTGGATTCGCGCGCAGATTCAGGAATATATTTTGCGCTCTTGGTCGCTGGTTAAAATCGGCACCACGGCGGCGCAGAAAAAGCTGTTTTTCAATTTGCGCCGTTTGAAGGGCGAGATTAACGCCATTGATGGCGGCGCGCTCAAGCCCGAGCAGGTCAGCGAAATTGCCGAGCGGCTGGGCGTTGAAAATGATGAAGTGACGATGATGGAAGGCCGCATGAGCGGCGGCGATGCCTCGCTCAACGCGCCGATGAAGGCCGGTGAAGACGGAGATGGCGAATGGCAGGACTGGCTGGAAGATGAGGCCGCCACGCCGGAAATGGTGGTGGCCGAAGATAGCGAGCGCGATGCGCGCCGCAAAGTGCTGGTCGCCGCCATGGCCGGGCTGAATGAACGCGAGCGTGCCATTCTGATGGCGCGCCGCCTCGCCGACCCGCCACAAACGCTGGAAGAACTGGCGCAAGAACATGATGTCAGCCGCGAGCGCATCCGCCAAATCGAAACCCGCGCCTTTGAGAAATTAAGAAAGGCGATGATGGCGGGGGCCGGTGAGAGTGGGTTGGTGATAGATGGTTAGGGTCGCTCTTAATTGCCCATTTTCTTCCATAATATTCTGAGCCCTTTTGGTAAAAATGGGGCTACTAGAGTTGCAAAGAGAATTAAATATTCCATCATTCAGCACTCCTGCGCCTAAGCTTCTTCTTCATATCCTCAAGCAATGGCCTTTTCTTTGTGGTAGCAAAACCATTTTTCTCTGAATAAAGAACATGTTGCTCATATGATGCTAGCGCAACACGAAGTCCTGCATCGCCATACCGATCTAGAATGTGATCAAGAAACATTTCAATATCAGAAAGCTTCATGCTTCGTTTGAATACTTTTCCATTCCGCATAGCGACATAATTGTAGAGATAAATATGCGCTGAGCTCGAATTCATCCCCATGTCAACAAGCCTCATTCTTGCTTTATCTTGAGAAACCTCCCCTCGAGACAGAAGATCGCCGAGAGAACAGGCTTTCCTTGCCATTGCTTCTGTAATCGATCGTGGCTTTGTGGAGGCTTTTGAAACGGAAAGCGCTTTTGTATGGAAGTCGGCCATTTTCTCCATTTCAGACTTTGTATTAGAGCGATTGCTTTCAACAAAACCCACTAGGCGCTCAATTACACTTTCTGGAGTATCGAAACCAACCGCCATATTCGCAAGGCGTTCATATAGTTCACCCGATATCAAAATTGTCTTCTCCATGACCTTTCCTTTCTTCTTTTTTGGTCAACTAGTAGCAGCCTAAGCTACTAGATAAATACTAGTGCCAGAGAGCACGCACAGCAATTCTCCTATTTTTCTTTATTTCCTTCGATTTAATTTATTGCGCTTAAGCGCAAAAGCGCGACATCACCCGCCTACGCCCCTCAGGCTTCGGCGTGGCCAAGATGAAATCGCGAAGCGATTTAATCCCGTCTCGGTGGTGGCACGATGCGCCCCCACCTCGCCCCCTTCGGTAAGGCGGAAAGCGCACTGAGGCTCATTTCATTCGCCAAGTGCTTTTACCGCTTGGGACAGTTGCCCGTGCCTGCCGTTTCGGCAGGCGGGTGCAACTAGTCCTCGAACGGGTCTTTTACAAGTATCGTGTCGTCGCGCTCGGGGCTGGTCGAGAGCAGCGTGACGGGGGCGCCGATAAGCTCTTCAATATAGCGCACATAGCGCACCGCTTGCGCCGGCAAATCGGCCCATGAGCGCGCGCCGAAACTGCTTTCGCCGCTCCAGCCTTGCAGCGTCTCATAAACCGCCTCAATGCGCGCTTGCTCGGCCGCATTGGCGGGCAGATAGTCAATCGCCTCGCCATCCAGCCTATAGCCGGTGCAAATCTTAATCTCGTCAAAGCCGTCCAGCACATCCAGCTTGGTCAGCGCAATGCCGTCAATGCCCGCCGTCTTGACCATTTGGCGCACCAGCACCGCATCAAACCAGCCGCAGCGGCGCTTACGCCCCGTCACCGTGCCGAACTCATGGCCGCGTTCGCCCAGCTTTTGCCCGACTTCATTATCTTGCTCGGTCGGGAACGGCCCCTCGCCGACCCGCGTGGTATAGGCTTTGGTGATGCCCAGCACATGGCTGAGCGCGGCCGGGCCCAGCCCGCTGCCGGTCGCCGCCTGTCCGGCAATGGTGTTGGAAGAGGTGACAAACGGATAGGTGCCGTGGTCGACATCCAGCAGCACGCCTTGCGCGCCCTCAAACAAAATGCGCTGACCGGCGCGGCGCGCCTCGTCCAGCAGTTTCCACACCGGCGCCATATAGGGGGTCAGCTGCGGCGCAATCTCCATCAGCTTGGCTTTCAGTTCGGCCCCGTCAAATTCCGGCAAGGCCAGCCCGCGGCGCAGCGTATTGTGATGCACCAGCAGGTTTTCGATTTTTGCGTCCAGTGTGTCGGGGTCAGCCAAATCGGTGAGGCGCAGGGCGCGGCGGCCCACCTTATCTTCATAGGCCGGGCCAATGCCACGCTTGGTGGTGCCGATTTTAACGCCCGCATTGGCGCTTTCGCGCGCCGCATCCAACTCTTGGTGCAGCGGCAAAATCAGCGTCGCATTTTCGGCGATTTTAAAATTTTCGGGCGAGACGGCAACGCCCTGCCCGCGCAAAGTGTCAATCTCAGACATAAGCGCCCACGGGTCGACCACCACGCCATTGCCGATGACCGACAGTTTGCCCTCGCGCACAATGCCCGACGGCAAAAGCGACAGCTTATAAACTTTGCCATTAATGACCAGCGTATGACCGGCATTGTGACCGCCCTGAAAACGCGCCACCACATCGGCGCGCAAACTCAGCCAATCAACAATCTTGCCTTTGCCTTCATCGCCCCATTGCGAGCCGATGACTACAACATTGGCCATATGCCTGTCCCCTCTTTGCTAGAAACTCAGTTGCTTAATATGCACCACTTGAGGCAGGGCTTCCAACTCTTTCAGCACATCGGCGCTCGCTTCATTGTCAATATTGACCAATGAAATGGCATCGCCCCCGGGCTTTTCGCGGCCCAGCTGAAAGCTGGCAATATTAATGCCGTGCTGACCTAACGCACTGCCCAGAGCGCCGATAAAGCCCGGCGCATCGGTATTGGTAACATAGAGCACGCGCGGCGCAAGCTCGGCGTGAATATTAATGCCCTTAACTTGAATGATGCGCGGTTTACCGTCGGAAAACACGGTGCCG
>CATDDF010000098.1 GCA_949498175.1 Alphaproteobacteria bacterium
ACCCTGACCAATGAGGTCAGCTATATTGAGCCTAAGGCTCGCGTATATTAGGGGGCGATAATGGTTGAGATTGCACTTCCGGCCAATTCGAAAATCGGTAAAGGGGTGGCGCATCCGGCGCCGGAAGCGGCGCAACAGCCGCGCACGCTGAAAATCTATCGCTGGAATCCCGACGATGCCGATAATCCGCGCGTCGACAGCTATGTCATTGATGCTGAGGATTGCGGGCCAATGGTGCTCGATGCGCTCATCAAAGTAAAAAACGAGATCGACTCGACCCTGACTTTCCGCCGCTCGTGCCGCGAGGGCATTTGCGGCTCTTGCGCGATGAATATTGACGGGCAAAACACTTTGGCCTGCACCAAAGGCTTGGACGAGATTAAGGGCGATATTGCCATTTACCCGCTGCCGCATATGCCGGTGATTAAGGATTTGGTGCCCGATTTGAGCAGCCTTTATGCGCAATATCAGGCGATTGAACCGTGGTTGAAAACCGACACGCCCAAGCCGCAAAATGAATGGCAGCAAAGCCGTGAAGACCGCGAGCAATTGGACGGGCTGTATGAGTGTATTCTGTGCGCTTGCTGTTCGACCTCATGTCCCAGCTATTGGTGGAATTCGGATAAATATTTGGGCCCCGCCGTCTTGCTGCAAGCCTATCGCTGGCTGGCCGATAGCCGCGATGAAAAAACCGGCGAGCGGCTTGATGATTTGGAAGATCCGTTCCGCGTCTATCGCTGCCACACCATTATGAATTGCGCCAAAGCCTGCCCGAAAGGCTTGTCACCGGCCAAAGCGATTACCGAGATCAAAAAAATGATGGTGGCGCGCGAGGTTTAATTTTAGGCTGGCGGGCAGACATGACCAGTCAGATGATGACCCCGATTGAAGCGGCCTATCGCGACCTTATTTCCGACGGCCAAATAGAAGCCGATGCGGCACAGGCCGCCGCTGTGGTGCGTTTCGCTGATTTGTTTCAGGCGCTGAAAGATTATCGCCCGCACAATAAAGGCGGATGGCGCGCCAAATTGGGGTTACGAAAAAACCCCGCCCCCAAAGGCCTTTACCTTTATGGCGCGGTCGGGCGCGGCAAATCCATGCTGATGGATTTGTTTTTTGTCCATGCGCCGGTCAAAAAAAAGCGCCGCGTGCATTTTCACGCTTTCATGCAAGAAACCCATGCGCGAATTCACGCGTTTCGCCAAGCCAATCCGAAAGCGGGCGACCCGATGCCGGCCATTGCCAAAGCCATTGCGGCGGAAGTGACGCTTCTTTGTTTTGATGAAATGCAGGTCAAAGACATTGCCGATGCGTCGATTTTGGGGCGTTTGTTCGCGCTTTTATTGGATGCCGGTATTGTCGTGGTCGCGACCTCCAATCGTCACCCGGACGATTTATATAAGGGCGGGCTCAATCGCCATCGCTTTTTGCCGTTTATCGAGATGATGAAGCAACGCCATATGGTGCACGAACTGGAAGCGGAAAAAGATTACCGTTTGGCGCGCCTCACCGCAGCGCCGGTTTGGTTTACCCCATGCGGGCCGAAAGCGCGGCGCGCTCTGGATGAGCGCTTTCACAGCCTGACCGAAGGCGTGGCGGCAGCACCGGCCGTGCTTGATTTGCAGGGGCGGCAATTAAATATCCCGCACGCGGCCGGCGGGGTGGCGCGCATCGGCTTTGATGCACTATGCGTTGAAGCCCGCGGCGCGGCCGATTATCTGGCCCTGGCGGCGCATTTTCATACCGTGCTGATTGACAATATTCCCAAGCTGGAGCCGCAAAAGAAAAATGAGGCGGTCCGCTTTGTCACCCTCATTGACGCGCTTTATGAGGCGAAAGTGAAGCTCATTGCCTCGGCTGACGGGCCGCCGCAAGATCTTTACCCGGAGGGCGATGAAGCGTTTGAATTTGAGCGCACCGTGTCGCGCTTGATGGAAATGCAAAGCCATGATTATCTCGCTTTGCCGCATATTGGCGAAAAGTGCGATGCAGCTCACGACGCGACCATGTGAGACTTGCCAGCGCACGGATAATCCGCTACCCACAGGCCAGAAATTTTAAAAGAAGGACTTTTCTCATGGCGCGCAATAAAATAGCTCTTATCGGTGGTGGCCAAATCGGCGGCACTTTGGCGCATTTGGCCGGATTGAAAGAATTGGGCGATATCGTCATTTTCGATATTGTAGACGGCATTCCGCAAGGCAAGGCGTTGGACTTGCTGCAAAGCTCACCGGTCAGCCATTTCGATGCCGGCCTGAAAGGCACGAAATCTTATGCTGCCATTAAAGGCGCTGATGTGGTGATTGTCACCGCCGGTGTGCCGCGCAAGCCGGGCATGAGCCGCGATGATTTGATCGAGATCAATTTGAAAGTGATGCAACAAGTCGGCGCGGGCATTAAAAAATATGCCCCCAAAGCCTTTGTTATTTGCATCACCAATCCGTTGGACGCCATGGTTTGGGCATTGCAGAAATTTTCCGGTCTTCCGAAAAACAAAGTGGTCGGCATGGCCGGCGTGTTGGACAGTGCGCGCTTCCGCACTTTCCTTGCCGAAGAGTTCAATGTTTCGGTGAAAGACGTCACGGCCTTTGTTTTGGGCGGCCATGGTGACACCATGGTGCCGTCTGTGCGTTATTCTACCGTGGCCGGTATCCCGCTGCCCGATTTGGTCAAAATGAAATGGACAACACAAAAGAAAATCGATGAGATTGTCCAGCGCACGCGCGATGGCGGGGCTGAAATTGTCGGCCTTTTGAAAACCGGTTCGGCTTTTTACGCTCCTGCCGCCTCAGCCATTGAAATGGCCGAAGCCTATTTGAAAGACCAAAAGCGGATGCTGCCCTGCGCGGCGCATTTGAGCGGTCAATATGGCCAGAAAAACATTTATGTCGGCGTGCCGACCGTAATCGGCGCCAAGGGCGTGGAGCGCATTGTCGAGATTAAGCTTGATGCCAAAGAAAAAGCCATGTTCACCAAATCGGTGAAAGCGGTGAAAGGTCTTTTGGATGCGTGCCGCAAGATTAATCCGAAACTGAAATAAGACGCTCCAATTTTGGTGAAACAAGAGAAGGGCGCGACAGACTGAGCTTTCGACACCTGCCTAACTATTGACAATAGAACTGCCAATAGTTAGCGTCATGAAAAGGGGTGCATCATGGCCGATAAAGGTAAAAAAATCGTCAAAACAAGTGCGATCATTGCCGCTCTTTTGGCGGCTCTGGTGCTGGCTCTTATCGGTGCCGTGAGCAATAGCGAGCGCCTGCAAGACCGCTTGGTGACGCGCGCTGTTGGCGGCCTGTTATCGGCGCCGATTGCAACGCTGGGCGGCGATAATATTGATATTGTCTTTTGCGGCACCGGTTCGCCTATGGGTGGGGCCGGTCCGCGCGGCACGGCGCAATCTTGCGTCGCGGTTTTGCTCGGCGATAAGTTTTTCATCGTCGATACGGGCGCGCGCTCAGCCGATAAGGCGGCAGCCTTGCGCCTGCCGATTCAACGCCTCGATGCGGTTTTGCTGACCCATTTCCATTCCGACCATATTGCCGCTTTGGGGGATATGCATTTAAACAGCTGGGTGCGCGGGCGCCCGTCCAAGCTTGATGTTTATGGCGGGCCCGGCGTTGACCGCGTGGTGGACGGTTTCAATCTCGCCTATGGGCAAGATTATACCTATCGCACCGGCCATCATGGCGAAGATTATGTGCCGTCCAGCAAGGCCGGTCTGGTCGCCAAAACCATTCAGGCCGATAGTGTGATTTATGACCAAGACGGCATTAAAATCACCGCGATTACGGTTTATCACCCGCCGATTGAACCGGCTTTGGCTTTCCGCTTTGACTATAAGGGGCGCTCCGTGCTGATCAGCGGCGATACGGTGAAAGACGATAATCTCATCGCTGCGGCAAAAAATGTCGATGTGCTCATTCACGAAGTCATTCAGCGTGATTTGGTCGATATTTTCGTGCAGGCTTTGGAAGATAACGGGCAGGGCAATCTCGGCAAAATCATCCATGACACGCATGATTATCACGCCTCGCCGGTTGAGGCGGCACAGGCGGCCAATGAAGCCAGTGCCGATTTACTGGTATTTTATCATTACGCACCGGTGCCGCAAAACGCGATTATGGACCGAATTTTTATGCGCGGGGTTGATGATATTCGCCCCGACGGCGTGCTGGCGGCGCGCGATGGCACACATATTCGCCTGCCCGCCAATAGTGAGATTATTTCCATCGAGAAATAGCCGTTTTCTGTTGAGACGTGGCGGCGCTTGGGCTAGTTTTCCGCTCAGGTTTTGCGAAGCGATGAGGGACTTTCACCCATGAATATTCATGAATATCAAGCCAAACAGGTCCTCGGCTCTTTTGGCGTGCCGGTGCCGCGCGGGTTTGTTGCCTTTAGCGCCGATGAGGCGGTCGAAGCGGCAGAGAAATTGGGCGGCCCTGTTTGGGTCGTGAAAGCGCAAATTCACGCCGGCGGGCGCGGCAAAGGCGGCGGCGTTAAAGTCGTCAAATCAATTGAGGAAGTGCGCGCCGAAGCGACGCGCATGTTGGGCATGACTTTGGTGACCCATCAAACCGGCCCGGAGGGCAAAGAGGTCGGCCGTGTCTATGTCGAAGAGGGCTCTGATATTGCCCGCGAGCTCTATTTGTCGGCCCTTGTTGACCGCGCGACATCGCGCATTTCATTTATCGCTTCGACCGAAGGCGGCATGGATATTGAAGAAGTGGCGGAAAAAACGCCGGAAAAAATCCTCACCATAAGCGTTGATCCGGCCAGCGGCATTTCCGGCCATCATGGGCGGCAAATTGCCTTTGCCTTGGGGCTGGAGGGCGAACAGGTAAAACAGGCCAATGCATTGATTGCCAATCTTTACAAAGCTTTTGTCGAAAAAGACATGTCGCTCTTGGAGATTAATCCGCTTGTTGTTACCGGCGCCGGTGACCTTATCTGCCTCGATGCGAAAGTGAATTTCGATTCCAATGCGCTGTATCGGCAAAAAGACATTGTCGAACTGCGCGATTTGGCCGAAGAAGATCCGGCTGAAATTGAAGCGTCAAAATATGACCTGTCCTATATTAAATTGGACGGCAAAATCGGCTGCATGGTAAACGGCGCCGGGCTCGCCATGGCGACCATGGATATTATCAAGCTTTACGGTTCGGAGCCGGCCAATTTCTTGGATGTCGGGGGTGGCGCAAGTAAAGAAAAAGTCACTGAAGCGTTCAAAATCATTTTGTCCGATGACAATGTGGAAGGCATTTTGGTGAATATTTTCGGCGGCATTATGCGTTGTGACATTATCGCTGAAGGGGTGGTCGCCGCGGCTAAAGAATTGAGCCTTAATGTGCCGCTTGTGGTGCGTTTGGAAGGCACGAATGTTGATGAAGGCAAAGAGATTATGGCCAATTCAGGCCTCCCAATTATCGCCGCTGATGATTTAAACGATGCAGCCGAGAAAATTGTCGCTGCCGTGAAGGAGGCTGCATAATGTCGGTTTTGGTCAATAAGGATACAAAAGTCATTTGTCAGGGCTTTACCGGCTCGCAAGGCACATTTCATTCCGAACAGGCGATTGCCTATGGCACGAAAATGGTCGGCGGGGTGACCCCCGGGCGCGGCGGTTCAAGCCATCTCGACTTACCGGTTTTTGATACGGTGGCGCAGGCGGTAGAAAAAACCGGCGCCACGGCGTCGGCCATTTATGTGCCGCCGCCTTTTGCCGGCGATGCCATTTTGGAAGCCATTGAAGCCGGTATTGAACTGGCCGTATGCATTACCGAAGGCATTCCGGTCAGCGATATGATCAAGGTCAAGCGCGCTTTGCAAGGCTCCAATACACGTCTGGTCGGGCCCAAT
Organism: Alphaproteobacteria bacterium; assembly: GCA_949498175.1. Lineage (GTDB taxonomy): Bacteria > Pseudomonadota > Alphaproteobacteria > RS24 > RS24 > UBA8337. The sequence goes on from CATDDF010000098.1 coordinate 5,860, forward strand.
TGCCCGGGCGTCATTACGCCGGATGAGTGCAAAATCGGCATCATGCCGGGCCATATTCACCGCCGCGGATCGGTCGGCATTGTCTCGCGCTCGGGCACGCTGACTTATGAGGCGGTGGCGCAAACAACGGCTGCCGGCCTCGGCCAATCAACCTGTATCGGGATTGGCGGTGACCCGGTCAATGGCACGAATTTCATTGATTGTTTGGATTTGTTCCTCGGTGATGATGAAACCGAAAGCATTATCATGATCGGTGAGATTGGCGGTTCGGCGGAAGAAGAAGCGGCGGAATTTTTGAAAGCCTCGAAAGTAAAAAAACCCATGGTCGGCTTTATCGCCGGTGTTACGGCACCGCCGGGCCGTCGCATGGGCCATGCCGGTGCGATTATTGCCGGTGGCAAAGGCGGGGCTGACGATAAAATGGAAGCCATGCGCGCGGCCGGCATCACCGTCTCGCCGTCACCTGCCTCTTTGGGCACCACTTTGGTCGAGGTGTTGAAAGGGTGATTTTATCCTCCCTGTGCCGCTAATCATTGCTCTTGGCGGTCAAAGGGTCTAATATTCCTTCAGGTCGCGAAGGGCCTTAAACGGATAGGCACATGTCGGATAAGAATTCGCCAGCCAAAAACATTTCTGACATCTCCCAGTCTCATTTTGACGGGGCCAATGCGCTTTATCTTGAACAGCAATATGCCCGTTATAAAGCCGGTGATACGGCTTTGGATGCCGGATGGAAGAGCTATTTTGCCGCTCTGGACGACCCGATTGCACCGCATCGACCAAGCTGGCAGCGCGATGACTGGCCGCCGAAGATAAACGGCGATATGACGGCTGTCTTGGACGGCAATTGGCCGGAGGCAAATATTGACGATTTGCCTGCGCCGCAGGCTTTGGCGGGCAAGATTGAAGCGCGGCTGGACGGGCAAAATGTCGAAGCGGTGCGCGCTGCCACTTTGGACAGTATTCGCGCCATTATGATGATCCGCGCCTATCGCTTTCGCGGTCATTTGGCGGCCAATCTTGACCCGTTGGGGATTGAACCGCCGGGCAGCCATCCCGAGCTTGACCCGACTTCTTATGGCTTCACGGAAGCCGATTATGACCGACCGATTTTCATCGATTATGTGCTCGGACTTGAAAGCGCCACCATTCGCGAGATGCTGGATATTTTGCACCGCACTTATTGCGGCACAGTGGCGCTTGAATTCATGCATATTTCCGACCCCGAAGAAAAAGCATGGCTGCAAGAGCGTATTGAAGGGCCCGACAAGGAAGTGGCTTTTACCGATATGGGCAAGCAGGCGATTTTTCAAAAATTGGTTGAGGCGGAAGGGTTGGAGCAATTTATCGATGTCAAATATACCGGCACCAAACGTTTCGGTTTGGATGGCGGTGAGGCACTGATACCGGCACTGGAACAAGTGATTAAGCGCGGTGGCAATCTCGGTGTTAAAGAAGTGGTGTTAGGCATGCCGCATCGGGGCCGTTTGAATGTATTGACCAATGTCATGGGCAAACCGTTCAAGGCGCTGTTTCACGAATTTAAGGGCGGCTCAGCCAATCCGGAAGATATAGAGGGTTCGGGTGATGTAAAATATCACCTCGGCGCCTCATCAGACCGTGAATTTGACGGCAATAAGGTTCATTTATCCTTGTCGCCCAATCCGTCGCATTTGGAGGCGGTCGATCCGGTCGTGCTCGGTAAAGCGCGCGCCAAGCAAGACCAATATAAAGAACACCCGCGTGCCATGGCCGATCGCAGCAAGGTCATCCCGCTTTTGTTGCACGGCGATGCGGCTTTTGCCGGCCAGGGCGTGGTCGCCGAATGTTTGGGCTTATCCGGCCTTATCGGCCATAAATCGGGCGGCTCCATTCACTTTATCGTCAATAATCAAATCGGCTTTACCACCAATCCGCGCTTTTCGCGCTCCTCGCCCTATCCCTCCGATGTCGCGAAAATGGTTGAAGCGCCGATTTTTCACGTCAATGGCGATGACCCCGAAGCGGTGGTATTCGCCGCCAAAGTGGCGACTGAGTTTCGGCAAAAATTTTTAAAGCCCGTTGTTATCGATATGTTCTGCTATCGTCGCCATGGCCATAATGAGGGCGATGAACCGGCTTTTACCCAACCGACCATGTATAAAAAAATCAAAGGGCATGACTCGGTGGTGCAAAAATACGGTCGCCGCTTGGTTGATGAAGGCCTGTTGAGCGAAGATGCGCTTAATGCCGCCAAAGCCGATTACCGCGCGCAGCTTGATGAGGCGTTTGAAGCGGCCAATAGTTTCAAGCCCAATAAGGCCGATTGGCTGGATGGCAAATGGTCGGGTCTGGAACGAAAAAGCGCTGAATTTGTGCGCGGCGATACCGGTGTTGCGGAAAGCCTATTGCGAGAAGTGGGCGCCGGTCTGACACGTGTGCCTGAGGGGTTTAATTTGCACCGCGCTTTGACACGGCAATTAAAGGCCAAAGACCAAATGTTTGAAAGCGGCAGCGGGTTTGATTGGGCAACAGCAGAAGCACTGGCTTTCGGCTCGCTTTTGTTGGACGGCCATCCGGTGCGTTTGGCCGGTCAAGACAGCGAGCGCGGCACGTTTTCGCAACGCCATTCCGCTTGGATCGACCAAGAAACTGAGCGGCGTTATAAGCCGCTCAAATATATTCGTGACGAGCAGGCTTTGTTCGAAGTCATTAATTCCATGCTGTCGGAAAATGCCGTGCTCGGTTTTGAATATGGCTATTCGCTGGCCGAGCCCAATACGCTGGTTTTATGGGAGGCGCAATTCGGCGATTTTGCCAATGGCGCACAAGTGGTGGTCGATCAATTTATCTCATCGGGCGAAAATAAATGGCTGCGTATGTCGGGTTTGGTCATGTTGTTGCCGCATGGTTATGAGGGGCAAGGCCCCGAGCACAGTTCGGCGCGGCTTGAGCGCTATTTGCAAATGTGCGCGGAAGAAAATATGCAAGTCGCCAATTGCACCACACCGGCCAATTATTTCCATATTTTGCGCCGCCAGGTGAAGCGCAATTTCAGAAAGCCGCTTATTTTGATGACGCCGAAATCACTTTTGCGGCATAAAAAATGCGTCTCCAATCTTGAAGACATGACCATCGGATCGTCCTTCCACCGCGTTTTATGGGATGGCCGCGATGCACGTACGCCCGATGCCGGTCCAGCGGATGGTCGCGGTGCGTTGAAAGCGGCCAAAGATATCCGCCGCGTGGTTTTGTGTTCGGGCAAAGTGTATTTCGACCTGCTGGAAAAATGCGAAGCGGAAAATATTGATGATGTGTATTTAATGCGACTCGAACAGCTTTATCCGGTGCCGCATGGGCCTTTATTGGCCGAATTGGAACCGATGGCGCATGCCGAAATGGTCTGGTGTCAGGAAGAGCCGCGCAATATGGGCGCGTGGCGCTTTATCGAACCGGAATTGGAAGAGGTTTTGACCAATTTGGGCGGCAAGCATAAGCGGGTCGGTTATGCCGGTCGGCGCGCTTCGGCCTCGACGGCCAGTGGTTTGATGAGCCGCCATTTGGAACAAAGAGAGGCGTTGTTGAAAGCGGCGCTGATTGACCCTGTCGACAGATAGGCGAGACGGAGAAAGAGACATGGCCAGTGAAATTCGCGTCCCCACATTGGGCGAGTCGGTGACCGAAGCGACGATTGCGCAATGGTATAAAAAACCCGGCGATGCTGTGGCGATGGATGAGCCGCTTTGTGAATTGGAAACCGACAAAGTGACCATTGAAGTGCCGGCGCAAAGCGCCGGTGTGCTGGCTGAAGTTGTGGTCAATGAGGGCGAGACGGTTGAGGTTGGGGCGCTTTTGGGCTCGATTGGTGAAGGCGACGGACGGGCAGTATCGGCTGCAGCTGAAGCCGCCGCAGTGCCGACCCCGGAAGCAGCCATTGAAGCCGTGTCGAAAACAGAAACCGCGCCAGCCACAGAAGCGGCACCGATGACAGCTGCACCGGCCGGCAGTAAGCCGGTTGATACAAGCGCCTTGTCGCCGGCGGCGCGCCGCGTGGTCGAAGAACACGGCCTTGATCCGGCGCAGATTACCGGCACCGGAAAAGACGGTCGCTTGACCAAGGAAGATGCGTTAAAAGCGGCCAGCGGCGCGCCCGCGCCCGCCGCGTCACTAGCGCCGACACCGGCTGCGCCGGCCGCTCAGGCAGCGTCGACGCTCCAAAAAGGCGTGCGCGAAGAACGGGTGAAAATGACGCGGCTCAGAAAAACCATTGCCGCGCGCTTGAAAGAAAGCCAAAACACGGCAGCGCAATTGACCACTTTCAATGAGGTCGATATGGGCGCGCTGATGGATGTGCGGCGCGAATATAAGGATTTGTTTGAACAAAAATACGGTGCGCGGCTTGGCTTTATGGGCTTCTTTGCGCGCGCCTGTGTCACTGCCTTAACGGAAATTCCCGCCATTAATGCCGAAGTGACGGATGATGAAATCATTTATAAAAATTACGTCAATATGGGGATTGCCGTGGGCACGGAAAAAGGTCTGGTGGTGCCGGTCATTCGCGATGTGCAAAATATGGGGCTGGCCGATATTGAATTGGCAGTTGCCGAAATGGGGCGCAAGGCGCGCGACGGCAAGCTGGCGATTGATGATTTGCAAGGCGGCACTTTCACCATGTCCAATGGCGGCGTTTACGGCTCTTTGATGAGCACGCCGATTTTGAACATGCCGCAATCGGGCATTTTGGGCATGCATAAGATTCAAGAGCGTCCGGTTGTTATTGACGGTCAGATTGTTGTGCGGCCGATGATGTATCTCGCCTTATCTTATGACCACCGCATTGTCGACGGCAAGGAGGCGGTGACGTTTTTGGTGCGTGTGAAGGAGTCTTTGGAAAATCCCGAACGGCTTTTGCTCAATATTTAGCGCCGATAAAGAGGAAAAAATGAGCGACGAAAATAATTTCGATATGGTGGTTATCGGGGCCGGTCCTGGCGGCTATGTCTGCGCTTTGCGGGCTGCCCAATTGGGCATGAAAGTGGCATGCATTGACAAGCGCGGCGCGCCCGGCGGCACGTGTTTGAATGTCGGCTGCATTCCGTCCAAAGCGCTTTTGCACGCTTCTGAGGTTTATGCAGAAGCGGCGCATGCTGCCGATATGGGCATTCAATTCGGCGCGGTGAAATTGGATCTTGAAAAAATGATGGCTTATAAGGCGCAAGGCATTACCGGCAATACGGATGGCGTACGCTTTTTGCTGAAGAAAAATAAGGTCGAGGAAATTGAAGGGGCAGCCAAGCTGACCGCGCCGGGCGCCATTGAGGTTGCTTTGCTGGCCGGTGGTACGCGGGCATTATCGGCCAAACATATTGTTATTGCCACCGGTTCGGAAGTGACGCCACTGCAAGGCATTGATATGGATGAGGAACGAATTGTTTCCTCCACCGGCGCTTTGTCTTTCGATAAAGTGCCGAAACATTTGGCAATTATCGGGGCCGGCATTATCGGGCTGGAATTGGGCTCGGTGTGGAAAAGACTGGGCGCAGAAGTGACGGTGATTGAGTTTCTCGACCGCATCACGCCCGGCATGGATGCCGATATGGCGAAAAACTTCCAACGCGTATTGAAAAAACAGGGCATTAAATTCATGCTTGGCAAAAAAGTCACCGCCGCCAAAGCGTTGAAAAATTCGGTCAAGCTGACATTGGCACCGGCATCTGGCGAGGGCGAGGAAGAAAGCCTGACCGCCGAACGCGCGCTGGTCGCCATTGGCCGTCGCCCGCATACGCAAGGGCTTGGCTTGGAGGCGATTGGCGTGGCGCTGGATGCAGCGGGACGGGTTGAAACCGACACGCATTTCAAAACCAATATTGACGGCATTTATGCCATTGGCGATGTCATTGCCGGGCCGATGTTGGCACATAAGGCAGAAGATGAAGGGGTTGCATTGGCCGAGCATTTGGCCGGCAAACCGGCTCATGTCAATTATGATGCCATTCCGTCGGTCGTCTATACGGCGCCGGAAGTGGCTTGGGTCGGACGCACCGAAGAAGAGCTGAAGGATGCCGGTGTCGACTATAAAGTCGGCAAATTTCCCTTCACCGCCAATGGCCGCGCCAAAGTCAATGGCACGACGGACGGCTTTGTGAAAATTCTTGCCGATGCCAAAAGCGACAAGGTTTTGGGCGTGCATATTTTGGGTGCGCAAGCCGGTGACATGATTGCCGAGGCCGCCATTGCCATGGAGTTCTCAGCCAGCGCCGAAGATATTGCCCGTACCTGTCACGCCCATCCGACGCTCACCGAAGCGGTCAAAGAAGCTGCTTTGGCGGTCGATAAGCGCGCTTTGCACATGTAATTTCAACGCCGCTTATGGGCGCGATCATAAACCGCCAAAAGCGCGGTTTCATCCACTTTGGTGTAAATTTGTGTCGAACTGAGGCTGGCATGGCCGAGCAATTCTTGAATGGTGCGCAAATCGCCCCCCCCGGCCAGCAAATGGCTGGCAAAACTGTGACGCAACGCATGCGGCGTCACGCTGTCATCAAGCCCGATGGCGCAGCGCAAGCGGCTCAAAAGGGCTTGCGCTTGGCGCGGCGTCATCACCCCGCCACGCTGCCCGCGAAAAATTTTGTCTTCGCGGCGTAGCCCGAAAGGCTGGGCGGCGAGATAATCATCAAGCGCTTGACCGACCAAAGGCAAAAGCGGGACATCACGCTGCTTGCTGCCTTTTCCGGTGACGCGCAACATGTCATGCGCGTTTTCAATATCATGGCGGGTGACTGACAGCGCTTCGGAAATACGCAAGCCGGTGCCGTATAATAAGGTCAATAAGGCGCTGTTGCGCAATCCCAGCCATTTTTCTTTTGGGCTGTCGAGCGCATGGCGGATGAGCGTAAAAACATCCGGCGCGGCAATGGCGCGCGGCAAAGCTGTGAGGGCTTTCGGCGCGTCAATTGCATGAAACGCATCGGAGATGTCCAGCCCTTGTTGCCTTAAATATTCGGCAAAGCCGCGCAGCGCAGACAGCGCCCGATTGAGCGAGCGGGCGCTCACGCCGGCCTGGCGCCGTGCCGCCATAAAAGCGCGCACATCGCGCATATGCAAATTGGCCAAATCTTGCCCATATGGGGGGTGGCCCAAATGGTCTTCTAAAAATGCCAAAAACCCGCTGACATCGCGGTGATAGGCGGCGACCGTATGGGCACTCAAGCGCAATTGGTCGCGCAATATAATGTGCCAGTCGCGCAGCAAAAGTGCTGCCTCAGCCCGGCCGCGTTTTTCGCCTTTGCTCATCAGGCAATGGACTGGCCGGTTTTTTGCCAATCGGCGAGAAACGCCTCCAGCCCCTTATCGGTCAAAGGATGATTGATGAGGCTTTTCAACACATCGGGCGGCAAAGTGGCGACATCAGCACCGATCAGTGCCGCCGCGCGCATATGCTCCGGGCTGCGCACCGAGGCGACCAATATTTCTGTCTCAAGCTCCGGATAATTGTCATAAATCTGGCGAATATCGGCAATCAACCCCATGCCGTCCGCGCCAATATCATCCAAGCGCCCGACAAAGGGCGAAATGAAAGCCGCTCCGGCTTTCGCCGCCAGAAGCGCTTGATTGGCCGAAAAACACAATGTGACATTGACCATTTTGCCCTTATCGGCCAGTGCGCGCGTGGCTTTTAACCCGTCCCAGGTGAGCGGCACTTTAATGCACACATTATCGGCAATGGCCAAAAGCTCATCGGCTTCTTTCAGCATGGCATCGGCTTCCAGCGCCGTGACCTCGGCCGAAACCGGCCCGTTCACCATGGCGCAAATCTCAGCCACAAGCTCTTTAAAGTCGCGACCGGATTTGGCGACCAGTGACGGATTGGTCGTCACCCCATCGACCATGCCGGTGGCGGCCAATTCTTGAATGGCTGCGCTGTCTGCGCTATCGACAAAAAACTTCATGGCTCGCTCCTTTGAGAATCTCCTGCTCTTCGACCAGCTTGCACCAGCCCCAAATCCGGCGCAAGAGCCCGACATGGCGTGGCTTGAATTTATTCGATGCATGACCGACAGTGCAGCATGCCCAACGTATCCATATTGATACCTTTGGCCTTGCCGGGCCCTTACGATTACGCCGTGCCGCTGCATATGGCGGTGGCGCCGGGCTCAATTGTGCGCGTGCCTTTGGGGTCGCGCCAAGTCTATGGCGTGGTATGGGGCGAGGCTGAGGGTGACGCACCGGCGCATAAGATAAAGCCGATTATCGCGCTCTGCGACGTGCCGCCTTTGGCCGAAGAATTACGTCAATTTGTCGATTGGGTAGCCAATTATGTCATGGCGCCGCCGGGCGCGGTATTGCGCCAAGTGATGCGCGTGCCGCAGGCTTTTGCTCCGCCCAAACCGCTCAGCGTTTTGGCGCCCGGTGCACCACCGGAAAAAATGACCGCCGCGCGCCGACGCGTCTATGAGGCGCTGGCCGAGCGCGGCGCCATGGCGGCGTCCGAATTGGCGCGCGCTGCAGGGGTCAGTGCGTCAGTGGTAAAAACATTGGCGCAAGGCGGGTATTTGACAGCGCATGAGATGCCCGGCGATAAGCATTTCCCGCACCCCGATGCGACCCATCAAAGGCTTGATTTATCGGCGCAGCAAAAAGCCGTGGCCGACAGTCTGGCCGAGAGTGTGATGGCGCAAGGCTTTACCCCCCATTTGCTCGACGGGGTGACCGGCGCAGGAAAGACGGAGGTTTATTTTGAGGCCATTGCGGCGGCGCTTGAGGCGGATAAAAAGGCGCTGATATTATTACCGGAAATCGCCCTGACCGGACAGTTTCTTGAGCGCTTTGAGGCGCGTTTCGGCTGTCCGCCCGCCTTATGGCATTCCGGCTTGACCGCAGCCGAGCGGCGGCGCACATGGCGGGAAATTGCTGAAAACCGCGTCGAGGTGCTTGTCGGCGCGCGCTCGGCACTGTTTCTGCCATGGCGTGATTTGGGTGTCATTATTGTCGACGAAGAGCATGATGGCGGTTTCAAACAAGAAGATGGGGTGATTTACAATGCCCGCGATATGGCGGTGGTGCGGTCGCGTTTGGCCGCTTGTCCGGTGATTTTATCGACCGCAACCCCATCTTTGGAAAGCTATGTCAATGCGCGCGACGGGCGTTATGTGGCACATCGTTTGACGGCGCGCCATGGCGCGGCGCTCTTGCCGGAGATTGAACTGGTCGATATGCGTGCCGCGCCGCCGCCGCAAGGGGCCTGGCTGGTGCCGCAAATGGTCGCGCAAGTGGGCGCGGCCATAGACAGAGATGAGCAAGCCCTATTGTTTTTGAACCGGCGCGGCTATGCGCCGCTTACCCTGTGTCGCGCTTGCGGGCATCGTTATGCCTGTCCGGCTTGCGATGCTTGGATGGTCGAGCATCGTTTCCGCAAACAATTACAGTGTCATCATTGCGGTCATATGGAGCCGGTGCCGCAAAATTGTCATAGCTGCGGTGAAGCTGACAAGCTGGCCGCTTGCGGACCCGGCGTCGAGCGTATAACGGAAGAAATCATCGGTCATTTTCCCGAAGCGCGCACCATTGTCTTATCTTCCGATATGGGCGGCGTGGCGGCGCAGCGCGAGGCCATTCAACGCATTGGCGCGGGCGAAGCCGATATTATTGTCGGTACGCAAATTATCGCCAAAGGCCATGATTTCGCGAAATTGAGCTTTGTCGGTGTAGTCGATGCCGATTTGGGTATAGGCAATGGCGATTTGCGCGCCGCCGAGCGTACCTATCAATTATTGAGCCAAGTGGCCGGTCGCGCAGGGCGGCGCGCCGAGCGGCAAGGCTTTGCCATGTTGCAAAGTCATAGCCCCGAGCATCCGGTTTTGCAGGCCTTGGTTTCAGGCGATCGCGACAGCTTTTTTGAGCGCGAAATCGCGGCGCGGCAATTGGCTGAAATGCCGCCCTTTGGTCGTTTGGCGGCGCTGATTGTCTCAGCCACCAATCCACAAGAAGGGCTGGCTTTTGTGCGCCAAATGGCGGCCAAAATGCCGCCGCATAAAGAGATTCGCGTGCTCGGTCCGGCCCCGGCTCCGATGGCGCGCATTCGCAATCGCTACCGCTATAGGTTTCTCTTGAAAGCGTCCCGCCAAGCGCCGCTGCAGGGATATATTGCAAGCTGGTTAAAACCCTTTAAGCCGCGCGGTTCTGTGCGGCTTTCGGTCGATATTGACCCATATAATTTTCTCTGACCGTGGCCATTTAAACCGCCTGTAAATAACCCCAAAACAATTATTGCAAGCGCCTTTCTGACGTGATATTGCACAAGCCGGAAATCGCGAAAACACCTGTTTTTCGCTCTTAATTTGCTCTCGCGGTGTGGGTCAAAAAGCTGTTTTGCTGCTGATTAGCCGCCCAATAAATGGGATAAATCCTTGTCTGCTGATGAAAGTGTGATTGGAGGTCTGGCCGGACGTTATGCGGTCGCCATGTTCGAACTGGCGCAAGAGCTGACAAGCGATGAGCAAAGCCGTTTGGCCAATAATATGGCAGCCTTGAAAGTGCTGATTGACGGCAGCGATGATTTACAAAAATTGCTGAAAAGCCCGGTCATCAATGCCGAAGAACAGGCCGCTGCTTTGGCCGCCGTGCTTGATAAGGCTGGCGCTCATCAGCTGGTCAAAAATTTTGCCGCTTTGGTGGTCGAAAAACGGCGTGCTTTCGCGCTGGCTGATATGGCGGCGCAATATGGTGCGCTGGTGGCCGGTTCGCGCGATGAAATTGTTGCCCGTGTCGCCTCGGCGCGTGATTTGAGCGCCGCACAAATCGATGCACTGAAAGGCCAGCTTGAAAAAGCTGTCGGCAAAAACGTAATTGTTGAAAATGAAACCGATGCCGCGCTATTGGGTGGCATGGTCGTCAAATTGGGCAGTCGTATGATTGACGGCTCGCTTAGAACCAAATTGAATTCTCTGAAAACCGCTCTCAATGAAAGCTGAAGCGGCTCGTTAAAGGTGAGGCCAGATTGATGGATATTAAAGCATCTGAAATTTCTTCCATTTTGAAGGAACAAATCAAAGGGTTTGACCAGAAATCGGAAGTTTCCGAAATCGGTCAAGTGCTCTCGGTCGGGGACGGCATTGCCCGTATTTACGGCCTTGATAATGTGCAAGCCGGTGAAATGGTTGAGTTTCCCGGCGGCATTCGCGGCATGGCCTTGAATTTGGAAGAAGATAATGTCGGGGCCGTGGTGTTCGGTTCTGACCGCGATATTCGTGAGGGCGATACGGTCAAACGAACCGGTGATATTGTTTCCGTGCCGGTCGGTAAGGGCCTGTTGGGGCGCGTTGTAGACCCGCTCGGCAATCCGCTGGACGGCAAAGGGCCGATTGAAGCCGAAGCCAATATGAAAGTGGATGTCAAAGCGCCCGGTATTATCCCGCGCAAATCGGTGCATGAGCCGATGCAGACCGGTTTGAAAGCGGTCGATGCGCTGATCCCGGTCGGTCGTGGCCAACGCGAACTGGTCATTGGTGACCGCCAAACCGGTAAAACCGCCATCGCCATTGACGCGATTTTGAACCAAAAAGCGATTAATGATGGCGATGATGAAAGCGCCAAGCTGTATTGTGTTTATGTGGCCATCGGCCAAAAGCGCTCAACCGTGGCGCAAATTGTTAAAACGCTGGAAGAAAACGATGCGATGAAATATTCCATCGTGGTGGCGGCCACCGCCTCAGAAGCGGCACCGCTGCAATTTTTGGCACCCTTTACCGGTTGCACCATGGCGGAATATTTCCGCGATAATAGCATGCATGCGTTGATTACTTATGATGATTTGTCGAAACAGGCTGTGGCCTATCGTCAAATGTCACTTTTGCTGCGCCGCCCGCCGGGCCGAGAAGCCTATCCGGGTGACGTCTTCTTTCTGCATTCGCGCCTATTGGAGCGTGCCGCCAAGCTGAATGATGATTTCGGCGCCGGGTCGATGACCGCTTTGCCAATCATTGAAACGCAAGCCAATGACGTGTCGGCTTATATTCCGACCAATGTGATTTCCATTACTGACGGCCAAATCTTCCTTGAAACCGATTTGTTTTATCAAGGCATCCGTCCGGCTGTGAATGTCGGCCTATCCGTGTCACGGGTCGGTTCATCGGCGCAAATCAAAGCGATGAAGCAGGTTGCCGGCAAGATTAAGGGCGAGCTGGCGCAGTATCGCGAAATGGCAGCGTTTGCCCAATTTGGCTCAGACCTTGACGCCTCGACCCAGCAATTGCTGCGCCGCGGCGAGCGTCTTACCGAATTGCTCAAGCAAGCGCAGTTTTCGCCGCTTAAAGTGGAAGAGCAAGTTGTGGTGATTTATGCCGGTGTGAACGGCTATTTGGATGAGCTGGAAGTCTCACAAGTCGGTGCCTTTGAGCAAGGCCTGTTGGAAAAAGTGCATGGCAGCCACAATGAAATTCTCGACGCCGTGCGCGCAGAGAAAGAATTGAGCGAAACCACGGAAGCGGCTTTGAAGAAAGTCGTTGACGATTATGCGGCGAGCTTTGCGTAAGCGCTAGCGCAAGCGAGAGGACAGCCTGATGGCATCTTTGAAAGAGCTCCGTAATCGCATTGCCAGCGTGCAGGCAACGCAGAAGATTACCCGCGCCATGCAGATGGTGGCGGCTTCAAAATTGCGTCGCGCGCAAGAAGCGGCCGAGGCGGCGCGCCCCTATGCCGATCGCATGGGCGCGGTTTTGGGCAATCTGGCAGCCAGCATTAATGATGTCGAAACCGCCCCGAAATTATTGGCCGGAACGGGAAGCGATAAGCGCCATTTGCTGATTGTTGCGACCGCTGAACGCGGCTTGTGCGGCGGCTTTAATTCATCAATTGCGCGCTTGGCGCGCGAAGATGCGCAAAAGCTCATGGCCGATGGCAAGCAGGTGCAAATCCTATGTGTCGGGCGCAAAGGCCATGATGTGCTGAAGCGTTATTTTGATAAAGAATTGCTGGAGCCGGTCAGCTATCAAGGTTTGAAAAGCATCGGCTTTGACCAAGCGCAAGAAGTGGCCGGCCGCATTTTGGACGATTTTACCGCCGACGGTTTCGATATATGCACTTTATATTATTCGAAGTTTGAAAATGTCATCAGCCAAGTGCCGACCGGCCTGCAAATCATTCCGGCCCGTTTCGATGACAGCCAAACCCCCGAGCTGGGCGGTGCGGCTTATGATTATGAGCCGGAAGAGAATGATATTTTGGACGCGCTTCTGCCCCGCAATATCGCCGTGCAAATCTTGCGCGCGCTTTTGGAAAATGCCGCCAGTGAGCAAGGTGCGCGAATGACCGCCATGGATAATGCAACGCGCAATGCAGGTGAAATGATTGAGAGTCTGAGCATCACTTATAACCGATCGCGTCAGGCTCAAATTACGAAAGAATTGATAGAAATCATCTCCGGAGCGGAAGCGCTTTAGAGATCAAACGATGAGGATAAGATTATGGCAGAGCAGAAATCAGCAGGGACGGGCAAAATCAGCCAAGTTATCGGCGCGGTTGTCGATGTGCAGTTTGACGGTGAATTGCCGGAAATTTTGAACGCATTGGAAACCCAAAATGGCGATATCCGCTTGGTTCTTGAAGTGGCGCAGCATTTGGGCGAACGCACGGTGCGTACCATTGCCATGGATTCGACTGAAGGTCTGGTTCGCGGTCAAGAGGTGACCGATACAGGCGCGCCGATTTCCGTACCGGTCGGCGAGGCCACTTTGGGCCGCATCATCAATGTTATTGGTGAGCCGGTTGATGAAGCCGGGCCGGTGGAAGCCAGCGCGTCGCGCGCCATTCACCAAGAAGCGCCGGAATTTGTCGAGCAATCGACCGAAGCCGAATTGCTGGTCACCGGCATTAAGGTGGTTGACCTGCTCGCCCCTTATGCCAAGGGCGGCAAAATCGGTCTGTTTGGCGGTGCCGGTGTGGGCAAGACGGTTCTGATTATGGAATTGATCAATAATGTCGCAAAAGCGCATGGTGGCTATTCGGTATTTGCCGGTGTCGGCGAGCGCACGCGCGAAGGCAATGATCTTTATTGGGAAATGATTGAGAGCGGCGTGAATGTCGAAAAAGGCGGCGAAGGCTCGAAATGTGCCCTGGTTTACGGGCAAATGAACGAGCCGCCCGGCGCGCGTGCCCGTGTCGCCCTGACCGGCCTGACAGTGGCGGAAAATTTCCGCGATGAAGGCCAAGACGTGTTGTTCTTTGTCGATAATATTTTCCGCTTCACGCAAGCCGGTTCGGAAGTGTCGGCTTTGTTGGGTCGTATCCCGTCCGCCGTGGGTTATCAGCCGACATTGGCGACCGATATGGGGGCGCTGCAAGAGCGCATTACCACGACCACGAAAGGATCGATTACCTCTGTGCAAGCGATTTATGTGCCGGCCGATGATTTGACCGACCCGGCCCCGGCCACCTCATTTGCGCATTTGGATGCAACAACCGTTCTGTCACGCGCAATTTCGGAAAAAGGTATTTATCCGGCGGTGGACCCGCTCGATTCAACCAGTCGTATTTTGGAGCCGCGAGTGGTCGGTGATGAGCATTACCAAGTGGCGCGTGATGTGCAGGAAATTTTGCAGAAATATAAATCCCTGCAAGATATTATCGCCATTCTCGGCATGGATGAATTGTCGGAGGAAGACAAGCTGGTGGTGAGCCGCGCCCGTAAGATTGAGCGCTTCTTGTCGCAACCTTTCCATGTTGCTGAAATCTTTACCGGTTCGCCGGGCGTATTGGTCGATTTGGCCGATACGATTAAAGGCTTTAAAGGCCTGTGCGCCGGCGATTATGACGATTTGCCGGAAGCGGCTTTCTATATGGTCGGCACGATTGAAGATGCCATAGCCAAAGCTGAAAGCATGGCTGCGGAAGCGGCCTAAGGAAGTTTCGCATGGCAGATAGACTGAAATTCGATTTGGTCAGCCCGGAAAAGCTGGTGCTGTCGGCAGAGGTCGATATGGTTGAAGTGCCGGGCGCGGAAGGTGATTTCGGCGTTTTGCCCAATCACAGCCCGGTCATGGCCATGTTGCGTCCCGGCACATTGACCGTTGAAAGCGACGGCAAACGCCAAAGCTTTGAGCTGGATGGCGGCTTTGTCGATGTCACGCCGGAAGGGGTGACGGTGCTGGCGGAAAATATCTCAGGGGCATAAAGGTTTTTATGTTCCGATTAAGGCGTCCCACGGGGCGCCTTTTCTTTTCGCCAATTAACCGCGCCGTGTCGAAAACGGCCAATTTTCAGTCATTGCGATAGTCAAAACTGTCGTCAATTTTAGTGAGCAAATATTCGAGCGCGGTCAAGGGCGGTGCATTGCTCGCGCCGCAATTGGGTAAAGGCGTTAAATCGGCATCAGGGTCAGGGTCAAAAAAATAGGCTATGGAATGGCGTGTCTCTGGTGCGCGATTGACCACACGATGCACGGTGGAGGCGTAAGTTCCGCCGGTCCAGCGCGCCATCATATCGCCAATATTGACGATAATCGCGCCGTCCAAAAGCGGCACGGCCTGCCAGCCGCCTTGTGTTTTAATCTCCAAGCCCGGCACATCATGTTGGAATAGGAGGGTCAAGCAGCCGAAATCCGTATGTGCCCCGGCTGATAATTCTTGCGCCTTTTGCATCGGCGGATAGCGCAAGGGTGCAAGCGTGGCCATAGGTTCATTGAGCCAGCCGTCAAAATAAGTCGGCGGCAATTCGAGCGATAAGGCGAAAGCCTGCATGAGCTGGCGCGACAGCGCCTCGCACGCATCGTAAAGCGTGTCCATGCTGGCGCGAAAACCGATAAGCGCATTGCACTCTTCAGGATATTGATTGGCGCCGTGCAAGGGCAGCGCCGCTTTGACACGGGCATGGTCAGGCGGCAGATCGCGGCCGATTTTCAGCCCTTCTTTATAGTCGCCCTGCGGTTGATTGGCTTTATCCAGCGCCTCGCCGCCATGCGCGAACCAACCGCGATGGCAAGGCGAGCGCGCAATGGCAATGTCTTGTTTTTGTGCTTCCGGTAAATCGAAGAAATGTTGCGCCATGGCAAAAGCGTCATCAATCAAACCCGCCTTAATGGTGTGACCGGTCAGGGCAAAAAACCCGTTTTCGCGACACGCCGCACCTATTTTGGCGGCAATGGCGGCGCGGCGCGCATCGCCTGCGGCGCTGTCATCGGCAAAGCCGGTAAAATCAATGACGGGTAGGGCGCGTGTCATGGGGCTAAGGCGATAAATGCGCCAGGCGCGTCGCCAATTGGCGATAAATGGGCTTTTTGAAAGCGATGACGGTCTCGACACACTCATCCAATGAGCGCCACGCCCAATCGTCAAATTCAATCTGGTCATGCGCGGCGAGGTCAATCTCATTATCATTGCCGGTAAAACGCATGGCGAACCATTTTTGTTTTTGCCCGCGAAAGCGGCCTTTCAGCGCTTTGCCGATCAAATCTTCCGGCAAATCATAGCGCAGCCAATCGGGCAATTCGTAAATCAGTTCTGCCGAGCGAATGCCGGTTTCCTCGGCCAATTCCCTGAAAGCCGCCTCAAGCGGCGCTTCGCCTGCATCGATGCCGCCCTGCGGCAATTGCCAAAGCGGTGCATCCGGCGGCAAATTATCGGGTCGCCGTTTGCCGCAAAATACTTTTCCTTCATCATTGAACAGCGCAATACCGGCGCAAGGTCGCCAGCTCAATTGATGCGCCTTGTGACCTTCGGGAAAATCGGGGACGTCATATGCCATGAATAAAGCACCTAAGAATTGGGGCGGGTTTTGCCGGCAGCCGATTTTTGCAAACCGATGAGCAATTGAATGGCATCTTGCAATTGCTTGTCATCTTCCGGCTCGCCCGGAATATAGGCAATGGGATTTTTGCGTTTGGGCGCATCGTCCGCCCCAGGGGCGGCGCCATTGGATGCGCCATCAATATTTTGCCCGTCCAGCGCGCCGCGCAAATCGGCCTCTCGGCGGCCTTTGCGGCCTTGCAATTCTTCCGGCAATTGCTGCTCGGCAAAAATATCCGGCGTGATGCCCTTGGCCTGTATTGAGCGTCCCGACGGCGTGTAATAGCGCGCCGTCGTCATGCGCAAGGCACCATCATTACCGAGCGGCATAATCGATTGCACCGAGCCTTTACCGAAACTGGGCGTGCCCATTATCACCGCGCGATGATGGTCTTGCAACGCACCGGCAACGATTTCAGAGGCCGAGGCCGAGCCGCCATTAATCATCACGACAATGGGCAGGCCGCGGGCCATATCGCCACGCCGGGCTGAAAAGCGCGAGCTGTCATCTTCATTGCGCCCGCGCGTCGAGACAATTTCGCCGCGGTCCAGCATCGTGTCGGACACGGAAATGGCCTCGCGCAACAGCCCGCCCGGATTATTGCGCAAATCAATAATAAAACCGGCGAGCTTGTTTTTGCCAATCTCGGCGGGTAGCGCATTAAAGGCTTTTTTCAGGTTTTTTGTGGTTTGCGAGTTAAACGTGGTCAGGCGAATATAGGCGATATTCTTCTCCGGTCCCTCCACCCGCGTGCGCACGGCGCGAATGCGTATCGTGTCGCGAATAATGGTGATTTCCAAAGGTTCTTTTTCGCCCTCGCGCAATACGGTCAGGGTTATCGGCTTGCCTTTTTCGCCGCGCATCAAATCTACCGCATCAGAGAGGGTCAGCCCCAAAACCGGTTTGCCGTCCAGTTCGGAAATCAAATCATTGGGCAACATACCGGCACGGCTGGCCGGCGTGTCGTCAATCGGGGCAATGACTTTGACGAGCCCGTTTTCCATCGTCACTTCAATGCCCAAGCCGCCAAATTCGCCTTTGGTTTCAACCTGCATATCTTCAAAATTTTTCGGCGGCAAATAGGCCGAATGCGGGTCGAGCGACGCCATCATGCCCGACAGCGCCGCTTCAATCAGTTCCTTGTCAGACGGCGCATCGACATAATTGCGTCGCACTTGTTCCAACACATCACCAAACAGGGTCAGCTGATTGTATAATTCTTGCTCATCTTGTCGATTTTCAGCCAATGAGGGTGTGGCGGCAAAGGCCAGCCATGCGCTGAGCACGGACGCACAAATGAGGCGCTGAGCCTTGTAAACTATCATATTCAATCCTTTCCACCGTGCATGCGGTGATGCCTATGGATTTCCACCCGTCAGCCGCTTTTTAGCCAGGGCGATGGGTCAATCGGTTGACCGTCAAATCTCAGCTCCATATATAGCTGACTGCGGCCGGAAGTCGAAGACCCCAATTGGTGATTTTCATGCTCTTCATGGGCAAATTCATCATCGGCCAACACGCCGAGCGGTTCACCGGCCAGTATTTCCTGCCCGACAAACACTCCGCTATCGGCCAGGCCGGCCAATATCATCTGAAACCCGTCGGCCAGGCTGATAATGACAATCTCGCCATATTGACGAAACGGCCCGCTATAGAGCACCAGCCCGTCATAGGGCGCATTGATTTGCGCACCGGCGCGCGCGGCAATGGAGAGGCCTTGTTGGCGCACACCGTTTTCATTACGCTGGCCAAAACGCCCGGTCACGCGGCCGGTTACGGGGAGGGGCAAAAGCCCGCGCGCGGCGTCAAAACCCGAACCGCGATAAGCTTTATCGCCGCGCCGGTTTTGCAAACGTCGTGATAAATCGCGCAAATCGCGTGCCTCATCAACCAAACGCGCAATGGCTGCCGCTTCGCTTTTGGCAGCGCGGCGGATTTTCTTCTCGGCTGCCGCTTTCTCGGCCAATGCCATGTCGAGATCGGCGCGCGCGGCTGCGGCATCTTGTTCGGCAATGATCAGCGCTTGCGATTGTCGGTCCATGCGCGCGCGCAAAGCGGCCAATTCGGTCAACCGGTCGCGCAATTCATCGGCGCGGCTTTGCATATTGGGCACAATCGATGCCATGACCAGCGCGCCCTGCACGGCAGCAAGCGCGTCATCGGCATGTACGGCGAAGGCCGGTGCCGGCTGCTTTTGCATGGCTTGCAAACCGGCCAGAAGCTTGGCCAAAGCGGCACGGTCTTGCTGTAAAGCTTCATCAAGCTGGCTTTCGCTGACCGCCAATTCGGCGAGGCGGTCTTCCAAATTATCGCGTTCGGCATCGATATTTTGTAAATCGCGCGCCAAAGCAATGGTGCGTTTTTGCAGCGCTTTTTGCTGCGCTTGCAAAATCTGCGCTTCGGCGCGTAATTCGGCTTGCCGATTTTTGCGATTCTCAATCTCGCTATTGAGTGCATCCAGCTTGTCGCGCGCACCACCTTGCTGCGCCCAAGCGGGGGCTGCAAAAATCAAAAAACCAATAATCAAGGCGCGTCTCATCTCAATCCCGATGATAAGGGTGGCCGCTCAAAATGGAAATGGCGCGCCATAATTGTTCGGCCAGCATGATGCGGGTCAACATATGCGGCCAGGTCATTTTTCCCAAAGAAAGGGTCATATGGCCGCGTGTCTTAAGGGCCGGGTCAAAGCCGTCGGCCGGTCCGATCACAAACAGCGCATCACCGCGCCCGTCATCGCGCCAAGCCGCCAAGCTGTCGGCAAATTGACGGCTGGTCCAATTTTCGCCGCCTTCATCCAACAGCACAATCAGCCCCTTATGATTGTCCAAAGCGGCCAGCAATTTGGCGGGAGCCGTGGCATGTTCTTTGATTTCAGTGAGATGCAGCCCATCAAAGCCGATTTGGCGACCGCTTGCGGCAATTCGTCCGGCATAATTTTCGTAAAGCGGCGCCTCATCCATGCCGCGCATTTGCCCGACCGCCAAGAGAGCGAGCCGCATATGCGCTAAGCGGTCAGTCCGGCCGGGCGCGCCGGGTCGGAATTATAAGCTTTGGCTTCTGCCTCGGTCGCCCACATTTTTTCAATGCCGTAAAATTCGCGCACTTCTTCACGGAAAATATGCACCACCACATCACCGGCATCCACCAGCACCCAATCGCCGGTTTTTTGCCCCTCTGTGCGGATATTCTTTTCTCCGTTTTCTTTCAGCTTGCGCAATAAATGATCGGCCAAAGCACTGACATGGCGCTGTGAGCGCCCGGTGGCAATCACCATATGGTCGGCCAAAGCCGATTTGCCTGCAAGATTTATGGTTACAATGTCCTGCGCCAGATCATCATCGAGGCTGGTCAGAACCATTTGGTGAAGCGCGCCGTCTTCAAGACCGGGGCGCTCCCGCTTTGCCTGTGGCGCATTGGCCTTTGGCTGTTTGTCACTCAGAGCGTTTTCCTCACTTTGCTTGACACGAAACAGGGTGAACAATCACCATGATTTGAGATTAGCAATAATTTGCCGCCCGTTTCAATCATCTTTCACGCCTCTTTTATTTACCTTTTTGCCGCAGCTCTGACGAGGCCAAGCCGGAACGCGCACCCTCCAGCATCACCCAAGCCGGGGCTTGATAAAGCGGCAAACAGGAAGCCGCCGCAGCGCCGAGACGCGCCCAGTCAAAAGCTTTTGCTGCCGGTGCCAAAGCCGCCCTATGTGCCGTGCCGGGGCGCGGATAGACGGCAATGGGAATTTCGCGCATCAGATTCTGCCAATCTTTCCAGCGATGCATTTGGCTGAGATTGTCGGCACCGATAAGCCATACAAAATTTACCTGCGGGTAAGTTGCTTTTAAGGCGCGCACCGTATCAATGGCGTAAAATGTGCCGAGGCGCAGCTCTTCATCGCTGACAATAAAGCGCCGCTCATTGGCAAGGTCGCGCACTGCCGCCAGACGCTGTGCCAATGCTTTCGGCTTATGGTTTTTCAGCGGGTTTTGCGGGCTGACCAGAAACCATACATAGTCAACTTTGAGCGCGCGCAAAGCCGCTTTGGCGACCAGCCTATGGCCGTCATGCGGCGGGTCAAAGCTGCCGCCAAAAAGCGCCACTTTGGCGCCGTCAAAAAATTTGCGCTGGGCAGCCATGCTCATCGGGCTATTTGGGGCGCGTCTGGCCTTGCCCACGCACGGCATATTTGAAACTGGTCAATTGTTCCAAACCGACCGGCCCGCGCGCGTGAAAGCGCCCCGTTGCAATGCCGATCTCGGCCCCCATGCCAAACTCGCCGCCATCGGCAAATTGCGTTGAGGCATTATGCATGACAATGGCGCTGTCGACACGTTTTAGGAAATCTTCAGCCGCTTGTCCGTCATCGGTTATGATGGCTTCCGTATGTCCTGAGCCATATTGCGCAATATGGTCCACCGCTTCATTTATACCGCTTACCGTTTTCACGGCAATCACCGCATCGAGATATTCTTCATACCAATCTTCTTCACTGGCCGCGCTGACGCGGCTATCGGCTTTTTGGGCCGCATCATCGCCGCGCACGGCGCAATCGGCGTCAATCAGATCGCCAATCAGTGCTGGCAAATGCGTCTCGGCGCAGTCTTTATCGATAAGCAGGGTTTCGGCCGCGCCGCAAATGCCGGTGCGCCGCATTTTGGCATTGAGCAAGACTTCGCGCGCCATATCCAGTGATGCATTTTCATGCACATAGACATGGCACACGCCATCAAGATGCGCGAAAACCGGCACGCGCGCCTCATCTTGCACGCGCCCGACCAAGCCTTTGCCGCCGCGCGGTACAATCACGTCAATATTGCCGTCCAGCCCGGCCAGCATCATGCCGACCGCGGCGCGGTCCGGCGTGTCGACAATTTGCACGCAATTTTCATCGAGATCGGCACTTTTCAGCGCGCGGGCAAAACAGCCATGAACGAGACGTGCCGAATTTTGAATTTCCGACGAGCCGCGCAAAATCACCGCATTGCCGGCCTTCAAACACAGCGCCGCCGCATCGGCCGTGACATTTGGGCGGCTTTCATAAATTACCCCGATAACGCCAAGCGGCACACGCACGCGGGTAATATCAAGACCGCTTTCCACCTGCCAGTGCGCCATGCTTTGTCCGACCGGATCGTCCAGCGCGATAATCGCTTCCAGCGCTTGCGCAATGCCTTCAAGGCGCGCCTCATCCAGCATGATGCGGTCAAGCCGTGCCGCGCCGAGATTTTGCGCTTCGGCCAATTTCGTATCTTCGCCATTGGCGGCGAGAATATTGGCGGCATCAGCGCGCAATTCATCGGCCGCGGCTTGCAAAGCGGTATTTTTTTGCTCCGTCGAGGCCGTGGTCAATTGGCGCGCGGCGCGGCGCGCCTGCACGCCCAATTGCGCCATCATATCGGCCAATGACATATCCATTTTTTTTGCTTCACTCATTGTCTTCGCCCTGCTTCAAATCCTCGTTTTTGCCGTGCAACACCATATCATCGCGATGCACCATTTCAGCGCGTCCGCGATAGCCGAGTTCAGCTTCCATGGCATCGCTGCTCAAACCAATCATACGCTGTGCTTCCGTGCTTGCATAGGCGCTCAAGCCGCGCCCGATTTCTTGTCCGTCAGCCGCCATCAGGGCGACACAATCGCCGCGTTCAAAATGTCCGCTTACGGTTGTCACCCCGACCGGCAAGAGCGACTTGCCGTCGTAAAGCGCGCGCTTTGCCCCCGCATCAAGATGCAAAGCGCCGCTGGGTTGCAAGCCGCCGGCAATCCATGCCGCGCGGGCGCTATGGGGGTTGTCATGTGCCTCAAATAAGGTGGCGCGCGCGCCTGCGGCCAATCTCGAAAGGGGGGCATGGTCGCGCCCGCTGGCCAACACCATATGGCAACCGGCGCGCTGGGCAATCTGGCCCGCCTGCAATTTGGTCACCATGCCGCCCGAACCGTGGCTGGAACCGGTGCCGCCCGCCATGGCTTCAATCTTGGCGTCAATATGCGGCACGTTATCAATGAAATTGGCGTTTTCATTTTGCGTCGGGTCGGCATCATAAAGCCCGTCAATATCCGACAGCAACACCAGACAATCGGCTGATACCATGGCAGCGACGCGCGCCGCCAACCGGTCATTATCGCCATAGCGCAATTCTTGCGTGGCGACCGTGTCATTTTCATTAATCACCGGCACGGCGCCATGCGCCATTAAGGTGGTCAATGTTTGCCGTGCATTTAAATAGCGCCGCCTTTGTTCGGTATCTTCAGCCGTCAGCAAAATTTGTGCAGCCGCCAAGCCTTGAGCCGCCAGCGCCGCTTGCCAGCCTTGCGCCAATTCAATCTGCCCAGTCGCTGCCGCCGCTTGGCTTTCTTCCAGCGTCAAGTTTTGGCGTGTGAGGCCAAGCGCAGCGCAACCCAGCGAAACGGCGCCCGAGCTGACAACAACCAGCTTTTTGCCGCCCTTGTTGAGCTTGGCCAAATCTTGTGCCATGGCGGCCAGCCAGTCGCGATTGAGTGCATCATTTTGCAACAACAAAGATGAGCCGATTTTGACCACCAATCGCTGCGCGTCATCTATCGCTTTCATGGGGTTACGCATATCCCCCCTCCTGCAGCGGGTGCCAGCCCGTCTCATCGTGCAGCAATGTCTGGTCATTGGCTGTCGTGCCGTCAATCTGTCTCGCCAGCCGGTCAAATAATTCTTGCAATCCGGCGCCGCTGACCGCCGATATGGCGCTTATTTCGGCTTCGGTCTCTTGCCCCAGCGCGTGCTCTATCCCGGCCAATTGTTCCGGCACCAGCGCGTCTGATTTGGTCAGCGCGATCAATTCTGTTTTTTGCGCCAGACCGTCATCATAAGCGGCCAATTCGCTGCGAATGGTGTGATAAGCGCCGATAACGTCCTCTTGGGTTGCATCGATGAGATGCAGCAAAGCCGTGCAGCGTTCGACATGGCCGAGAAAGCGATGGCCGAGACCGGCGCCCTCAGCCGCGCCTGCAATCAGGCCCGGAATATCGGCCATAACAAATTCGCGCCCGGCTTGGCGTCCGCCCTTGCGGTCGGGCGGGCCGACCACGCCGAGATTGGGGTGCAAAGTGGTAAACGGATAATCGGCGATTTTCGGTTTGGCGCGGCTCATCGCTGCCAGCAAGGTTGATTTGCCGGCATTGGGCAGGCCGATAAGGCCAATATCGGCAATCAGTTTGAGGCGCAGCCACACCCACGCATCGCGGCCTTCTTGGCCGGGATTGGCATGGCGCGGCGCTTGATTGACCGGCCCTTTAAAGCGCGCATTGCCGAAACCGCCATTGCCGCCCTTGGCGAGTGTGACGCGTTGGCCGATATCGGTCATATCGGCCAAAAGGGTTTCATTATCTTCGGCAAAAATTTGCGTGCCGACCGGCACGGCGAGAATTTTATCAGCGCCATCGCCGCCCGAACGATTGCGCCCCATGCCGTGAATGCCGGTGCCGGCCTTAAAGTGCTGGCGATAGCGATAATCAATCAATGTGTTCAGCCCATCGACACATTCGGCAATGACATCGCCGCCGCGCCCGCCATCGCCGCCGTCAGGGCCGCCAAATTCTACATATTTCTCGCGTCGAAACGAGACGCAGCCGGCACCGCCATCGCCGGAGCGAATATAGACTTTGGCCTGGTCGAGAAATTTCATCTGGTCAATCCTTACCCTGTCAAATTAACGGCATTTGCGTGAAAAGCGAAAGCAACAAAAAAGAGAGATGACGTTTCGGTCATCTCTCTTATTGATACATGACCGCCCTAACGGGCCGTCAAAACCCGTTATTCTGCCGCTTCGGCCAATGGCGCAACGGAAACGACCGTGCGGCCGCCGCGGCTTTGTGAAAATTGCACATTGCCTTCAATCACGGCGAAAATCGTGTGATCTTTGCCCATGCCGACATTGTCGCCCGGATGCCATTTGGTGCCGCGCTGGCGAATAATGATATTGCCGGGAATGACGTGCTCGCCGCCGAATTTTTTGACACCAAGACGGCGACCCGCACTATCGCGACCATTGCGGGATGACCCGCCTGCTTTTTTATGAGCCATTTATCTTACTCCTCTGCCGCATCTTCAGATGCTTCGGCTTTCGGCGCCGCTTTTTTGGCCGCGGCCTTGGCTGAAATGCCGGTAATCTTCAGCACGGTTTCGTGCTGGCGATGGCCTTTATTGCGGTGGTAGTTTTTACGACGTTTGAACTTGATGACGCTGATTTTATCGGCGCGGCCCTGTTCCAGCACTTCGGCTGTCACGCTGGCTCCTTTGAGCACCGGCGCGCCGATTTTCGGTTCTTTACCGGCTTCGCCCAGCATCAAAACCTCGTCAAATTTCACCTTATCGCCGGCTTTGCCGTCGAGTTTTTCAATGGCGATAATATCGTCTTTGGTGACACGATATTGCTTGCCGCCGGTGCGAATAACTGCGTACATCGGTTTGTCCACCTTCGTATCCAACAAATTTTTGACCGATAGGCACAAAGGCTGAAATCGGCAATTGAGCGGCGAATATACTGAGCCAGCGGGGCAAGTCAAGCGCTAACTCAACGACCTGAGGGCGAGAAAAAGAGGAGCGAACAGCTATTAATACAAATAAAAATGTAGATAATTATAAATACCATTGAAAAATTGTTATTTATGCGATAGAGAAGGGCAGTTTTTGACGGAAAGACGGAAAAATGGCGGTTCTTACACATTTACAGCAATTGGAAGCGGAAAGTATTGAAATTATGCGCGAAGTGGTCGCGCAGGTCGACAATCCGGTCATGCTTTATTCCATCGGTAAAGATAGCGCGGCCATGCTGCATGTCGCCAAAAAGGCATTTTTCCCTGCGCCGCCGCCCTTTCCGCTCTTACATGTCGATACGACGTGGAAATTTCGCGATATGTATAAATTGCGCCAAAAAGCGGCCGATGAGGCGGGCATAGAGCTGATTGTGCATCAAAATCCGCAGGCGCAAGCGCAGGGCATTAACCCGTTTGACCATGGTGCGTTGCATACCGATATGTGGAAGACGGAAGGGTTGAAACAAGCGCTTGATAAACACCAATTCGATGCGGCCTTTGGCGGGGCGCGGCGCGATGAAGAAAAATCGCGCGCCAAGGAGCGAATTTTTTCTTTTCGCAGCGAAAACCATCAATGGGACCCGAAAAATCAGCGCCCCGAATTATGGTCTTTGTATAATGCGCGCAAAAAGCCCGGCGAAAGCATGCGCGTCTTCCCCATGTCGAACTGGACCGAGCTTGATATTTGGCAATATATTCGGCTCGAGAACATCGAAATCGTGCCGCTTTATTTTGCCGCGCCGCGCCCGACAGTGGAGCGCGACGGGCTGATTTTAATGGTCGATGATGAGCGCTTCCCGTTACATGAGGGCGAAGAACCGCTCATGCGCTCGGTGCGTTTCCGCACATTGGGCTGTTATCCGCTGACCGGCGCGGTCGAAAGCCAAGCAACGACACTTGATGAGGTCATCCAAGAAATGCTGCTGACCACCACCTCGGAACGCCAGGGTCGTGCCATCGACCAAGAGGCCGGTGCGTCCATGGAAGTGAAAAAACAGCAGGGGTATTTTTAATGTCCGCTTCTGACACCGGCTATCGCGCCGATGCGCTGATCGGCCAAGATATTGCTGCTTATTTGAAAGCGCATGAAGAAAAAACCATGCTGCGCTTCATCACTTGCGGTTCGGTCGATGACGGCAAATCGACGCTTATCGGGCGGCTTTTATATGACAGCAAAATGATTTTTGACGACCAGCTGAGCGCGCTGGAAGCGGCCTCAAAAAAATCCGGCACGCAAGGCGATGCGATTGATTTTGCCCTTTTGGTCGACGGGCTGGCGGCCGAGCGCGAGCAGGGCATTACCATTGATGTCGCCTATCGTTTCTTTGCCACTGAAAAGCGCAAATTCATTGTCGCCGACACGCCGGGCCATGAGCAATATACCCGCAATATGGTGACCGGTGCGTCGACCGCCGATTTGGCTGTGTTGTTGGTCGATGCGCGCCAGGGCGTGCTGACGCAAACGCGCCGCCATGCCTATTTGGTGCATTTATTGGGCATTAAACATATTGTTTTGGCGGTCAATAAAATGGATTTGGTCGATTTCAGCGAGACCCGCTTCCAAGACATTGTCGGTGATTTCAATCGGTTTGCCGCCGATCTCAATATGGCGCCGCCTTTGGCCATTCCCTTATCGGGGCTGGCCGGTGACAATATTACCGGCCGCAGCGACAACACGGCTTGGTATAAAGGGCCATCGCTTTTGGCGCATCTTGAAAATGTCGAACTGGCCGATAATGCGGCACAAAAACAAAGCTTCGCCATGCCGGTGCAATGGGTCAATCGGCCCAATCTCGATTTTCGCGGGTTTAGCGGGCGCGTGGCGGGCGGCACGGTCAAGCCGGGCGATAAGATACGCATTGTGCCCTCGGGCAAGACCAGCACGGTAAAAGAGATTGTCACCATGGCGGCCGATGGTAGCCGCGCCGATGTGTCCGAAGCATTGGCCGGTCAATCGGTAACGCTGACGCTCAATGATGAAATTGACTGCTCGCGCGGCGATGTCATTGCCGCAGCCGATAATCCGCCTTTGGCGGCAGACCGCTTTGAAGCCAGCCTGGTTTGGATGGATGAAGCGGAAATGCTGCCCGGCCGCGCCTATGAATTGCGGCTTGGCACACAGGCCGTCTCGGCCCGCGTGCAAGCGCCGAAATATGCCGTCAATGTCAATAATATGGAACATTTGGCGGCCAAAACATTGGGCTTGAATGAAATTGGCGTGGTCGAATTGGCAACCGACCGACCGGTGGTGTTTGCGCCCTATGCCGACAGCCAAAAGCTTGGCAGTTTTGTGCTGATTGATAAAATATCCAATGCCACAGTGGCCGCCGGCATGCTGCATTTTTCCTTGCGCCGCGCCCATAATATTCATTGGCAAGCGGTCGATATTGACCGCGCCGCCCATGCTGAATTGAAAGACCAAAAGCCGAAAATTCTTTGGTTCACCGGCCTGTCCGGTTCGGGCAAATCGACCATTGCCAATGCGGTGGAGAAAAAGCTGCACGCCAATGGCAAACATACCTTCTTGCTCGATGGCGATAATGTGCGCCACGGCCTGAATAAGGATTTGGGCTTTACCGATGCTGACCGTATTGAAAATATTCGCCGCATTGGCGAGGTCGCCAAGCTGATGACCGATGCCGGTTTGATTTTACTGACCGCTTTTATTTCGCCGTTCCGCGCCGAGCGCGATATGGCGCGCGCCATGGTGGCTGACGGCGATTTTGTCGAAATTCATGTCGATACGCCGCTGGATGTGGCCGAGCAGCGCGATGTCAAAGGCTTGTATAAAAAAGCCCGTGCCGGTGAGTTGAAAAACTTCACCGGCATTGACAGCCCTTATGAGCCGCCTGAAGCGCCTGAAATTACCGTCAATACGACCGAGCTGAGCGCCGAAGAAGCGGCCGATTTAATCATCGATTATCTTGATAAAAATTAGCTTCTAGCCATCGGGCTCAAAAATTACCCGCCCGACAATTTCGCGCCGCGCCATCATATCGAAACCGTCGCGCCATTGGGACAAGGGTAAGCGCGCATGCACATGCGGGGTTATTTTACCTTCCGCCGCCAAACGCCATATCGCTTCTTGGTTTTCAGCCCCTTTTTCGGGATTGCGCCGTCCATATTCACCGGCGCGCACGCCGACCACCGAAAAGCCTTTAATCAGCGGCATGTTAACGCCAATATTCGGAATCCGCCCATCGGCAAAACCGATAATCAAAAGGCGGCCATCCCAGCCAATGCAGCGCACGCTTTCATCAAACACATCGCCGCCGACCGGATCGTAAATCACATCGGCCCCGCCGCCGGTCAGTTCCTTCACTTTTTCGCGAAAGCCGTCATTAATGTTTATCACGGCTTCGGGGACGAATTTCTCTTCAATGAGCGCCAGTTTTTCGTCAGAAGAAGCGGTGGCGATGATTTTGGCTCCCAAATATTTGCCCAAATCAACCGCCGCCAAGCCGACCCCACCGGCTGCGCCATGCACCAAAAGCCATTCATTTTTTTGTAAAAGCCCACGCCGCACCAGCCCGACATAGGCGGTGAGATAGGCCGAGCCGGTCGCCGCAGCCGTAGCAAAATCGAGACCGTCCGGTATTTTGCGCAAGCGCTCGGCCGGCATCACCATATAATCGGCAAATGTGCCGAGCCCGCCGCACACCACTTTATCGCCGACGGCCCAGCCCTCAACATCGGCGCCCAATGCGGCGATTTCCCCGGCCCCCTCCATGCCCGGCGAAAACGGCACGGGCGGTTTTAATTGATAGCCGCCATGGGTCATTAAAAAATCGGGAAAGCCGAGTGTGGCGGCGCGGATTTTGACCAACACCTCGCCCGCTTGCGGTTTGGGTGTCGCCAATTCTTCCAGCGCCACGCCGGCCAAATCGGGCAGCAATTCATTGACCCGTAATGCTTTCATATGCCCGCACCCTTATTTCTGTCGGTCGCGCTGCGCTTGCAGCGCTTCATAAAAACTGCGCGTATCGTTTTTTTGCCAATCCTCTGACGGGCTGGTTTGGGCATCAAAAGCGGCGATGATTTCATCATTGCGCTCTTCGGCCAAATGGCGCGATGCATAATGGGGGAAAATATAAAAAGAGCCGTTCTTGATTTCGGCCAAACTATGCGCGCCGACGGTTTCCACCTCATAGGGCATATGATCGCCCTCTTGCGGATAATGCGGGCGCGCCGGTTTCGGGCCGCCAAACCTGTCTTGTCGCTTGGTGCCCGAATTGCCGATATCGGTGCGCGTCCAGCCCGGGCACAAAAGCGAAATGGTGATATGGTCGGGCAATTCCATGCGCAACATGCCCGTATAGCCGAGCACGGCAGCTTTCGAGGCATTATAGCCCGACATGAAAGGCATGGGCCAGCCAATGGAGTTTTCGGACGCCGTATTGCAAATATGCGCCTCGCTGTCTTGCGCTTTGAAGCGGCGCAGAAACTCCATGCACATATTCCAATTGCCGAAAAAATTAACCTCAAAGATCCAGCGCAAATCATCATCCTCGGTTTTGTCGGCCGATTTCAGCCCGGCGCCGACACCGGCATTATTGAATAAAATATCGACATGGCCGAAATGCGCCCATGCCTTATCGGCCAAAGCGGTGATTTGGTCTTTATCGGTGACATCGCACGCCATGCCGACCGCTTCGACGCCATGCCCCAAGGCGCGAATCTCATCGGCCGCTGCATCGCATGCCGCTTGCTCAATATCGGCAATCACCACATGGCATTTTTCGGCCGCCAAAGATTTGCCGATATCGAGGCCAATGCCATTGGCGCCGCCGCTAATGACCGCAACTTTATCCGTGAAATCTTTCATGACTGCCCCCTATTACAATCGAATGCTAGCCCTGTGTAGTTTCACTTGCAACGCCCGACCAGCAATTTATAAGGGCTGAGAACGGAGAGGTGCCGGAGTGGTTGAACGGGGCGGTCTCGAAAACCGTTGTGCGTGCAAGCGTACCGAGGGTTCGAATCCCTCTCTCTCCGCCATAAATTTTCCTCTAAATATTTTTCAGTCGCTTCTATTGCCTCTCTGCCTGACCCATGCCACGCTTTCAAAAAGGGAGAGGGGCTATGAGCTATTATTTATTCATCGCCGCCGCGGCGGTTTGCCTGGTTAGTGTTTATGTGCATGGCGTGTGGGGTCGACGTCTCTATTCCGGCTTTATCGGCAATAGCAATTTGCCGGCGCGCGAAAAAGCGGTCAGCTTGGTGTCATGGGATGTGTTTACCGTCATGCTGGCGGTCAGCGGCTTGACGCTGATATGCGTCGCGCTCAATCCCGATATGAAGCTGATGGCTTATCCGATTATGCTGATGCATTTGGGCGGCGCCGGTGTTTTTCTTTTCTTAATCCTTAATGGGCATAAAGCACTTATTCGTTTGCCGGGGGCATTTTTAATGGGCGGTACCGGCGTGCTGATTTTGCTGGCGCTGTAATGTCGCACAGATTTTTGCGGGTCAAAATCGCGCGCCCCTTGCCCAATGCACTTTCCCGCCTATAATCATGACGCAAGCGTCATTTTTGGGGTTCAGTCATGCTCTCATTGTCAGAGACCATTCAGCCGGAAGATAATAGCTATCGACCGCCACATATTAAATATCAAACGCCGGAAGGCTTTGATTTGATGGATATTATGGCCTTTGCCGAGCATGGTCAGCCCTATGAATATTTCCACACATTGCGCGCGCAAGCGCCGGTTGCTTGGTGGCAGCCGCCGTCAGATATTGATGTCGCCGGTTTTTGGTCGCTGTCGCGCTATGAAGATGTCAAAAAATGCGATCTTGATGCCAAGACATTTTCATCCGGCAAAGGCGGTATTTTGATGGGCTATAGCGCGCGCCAGCAAGGCCCGAAAAGGCTGAGCGGGGCGGCCTTGAACTCAATGATTAATTTGGACCAGCCGTTTCATATTCCGTTGCGCATGGCGCATCGACCGTTTTTTACGCCCGATTATATTGCTCATTTGCAAACCCGTGTTGAGGATGAGGTTGATCGCCTGCTCGACAATATGGAAGCGATTGCCAAGAAAAATGACGGCAAGGTCGATATGGTGACCAATTTTTCCGAATGGTTGCCCATGTATACTTTATGCGAAATGCTCGGCATTGATGAAAAAGACCGGCATAAAATCGTCCGTTGGATGCATTATTTGGAAAACGCGCAATATATTATCGGCAATCCCGATGCCAAGGTCAGCCCGTGGTTCATTATGAAGTTCCTTTGGAATATTCGGCAAATGTTCAATTACGGGCAAAAGGTTTTGCAAGACCGGCGCAAAAATCCGCGCGATGATTTATTGACGGTGATTGCCACCACTGAGGTCGATGGCGAGCCGATGGACCAGTCTTATCTCGACGGTTCATGGTTGCTGATTATTTTCGCCGGCAATGACACGACGCGCAATTCACTGTCGGGCACGATGCGGCTATTGACGCAGTTTAAAGACCAAAAGCAAATGCTGTTGGATGATCCCAATCTGGTGCCGGCCATGGTGCCGGAAGCTTTGCGTCTGGTCTCGCCGGTCATGTATATGCGCCGCACGGCGCTGGCCGAGGCTGAGTTTTCCGGCCAACAGATTATGCCGGGTGAGAAAGTCGTCATGTATTATGGCGCCGCCAATCGCGATCCGGAGGTGTTTCAAAACCCCGATCAAATGGATATGCACCGCAATAATGTGCAAGACCATTTGGCCTTCGGCACCGGCCCGCATGTTTGTCTCGGCCAACGCATTGCCAATATGCAGCTTGAGACCGCTTATAAGCGTATTCTTGACCGTTTTCCGAATATTGAATGGACCGGCAAGCAGCGTCACGCGCCGAATAATTTCGTCAACGCCATCTCGCATTTGGAAGTTGATTTGGGCATTCAATAATGCCTGCCATAATGTCAGCAAGACTCAAAATATGGCTTAAACGCCTCGGCCTTTTGATGGCGCTGCCGATGCTGACAATCATTTTGACGATTGTCTATGTGAGCGTCAAAATCGCCACTTATGAGCAGCGCGATGACGCCGCCCATATGGCGTCAAAAGTCGATTATTTGAAATCCATTGCCCGCGCCGCGCCGGAAAACGCTCCGGATTTGGTGGTGATTTTGTTTGATGATTTGGGCTATGGCGATGTCGGTTTTACCGGCAATCAAATAATAGCCACGCCGCATATGGATGCGCTGGCCGATAAGGGCATGGTGCTTGAAAATTATTATGCGCCGGCGCCGGTCTGTTCGCCGTCGCGCGCCGCCATGTTGACGGGGCGCTTGCCGCCGCGTGCCGGTCTCACCCATGTGCCGTTTCCCTCGGGCACCATATTTGACCGCCTCAATCGGTTTTTCGGTAATCCGGTGCGCCTGCCGCGCGAAGAAATCCTAT
Source organism: Alphaproteobacteria bacterium (assembly GCA_949498175.1). Classification (GTDB taxonomy): domain Bacteria; phylum Pseudomonadota; class Alphaproteobacteria; order RS24; family RS24; genus UBA8337. The sequence continues at coordinate 38,559 of CATDDF010000098.1, forward strand.
TGGCCGATATTTTGCAAGCGGTCGGCTATGAAACGGCTATGGTCGGTAAATGGCATATGGGCGACCATGCCGGTTCCGTGCCGACGCAGTTTGGCTTTCAGCGCTTTTTCGGCACTTATTATTCCAATGATATGAACCCGTTCACGCTGGTTCGCGGCACGGCGGATAAAGGCGAAGCAATCAGCCATGCCGCGCCGTTTGACCAGACACAACTCAATCGGCTTTATGCCGAAGCGGCGGAAAGATTTATCGCCGAAGCGGCGACCGATAAGCCGCTATTTCTTTATTTCGCCCATAATTTCCCGCATGTGCCGCTTTACGCCGCGCCCTCCGAAGCGGGGCGCTCCGATGCCGGTCTTTATGGCGATGTTGTGCAAGGTCTCGATGATACGGTCGGGCGCCTTATAGCGGCGCTCAAACAGCGCGGGCGCTTTGACAATACGCTTATTCTCATCACCAGCGATAATGGCCCATGGTGGGAAGGGCGCGGCGTCGGGCGCGGCCGCAAAGGGGTCAGTTTTGAAGGCGGCATTCGCGTGCCGTTCATCGCCTATTGGCCGCAACAGATAAAACCGGCGCGCTCTGCGGCGCTGGCCATGGGCACGGATTTACTGCCGACCATGCTCGATGAATTAAATGTGCCGCCGCCGCCCGACCGCGTTCTGGACGGCAAATCCATCGCGGCCAGCCTGCGCGGCGGGCCAAGCCCGCATGAGGTGCTGTATCATTATGCTGCCGGCACGCTGATGGCGGTGCGCAGCGCCACGCATAAATATCGCGACCGCAAAGCGGTTGCATATCCGACCGATCCGGTGCGCTTGCCGATTTGGCAGGCGCATGGCCCCTGGCTGTTTGACATGCGCGCCGACCCTCAAGAAGCTTATGATATTTCCATGCAACAAGCCGATATGGCGGCGCAGATGAAGGCGCTGATGGAGGCCAAAAACGCCGAAATGAAGGCCAATCCGCGTGGTTGGAAATAGACGCGCAGCGCGATAAAGCCGCCATCACCCAAAGCGTGGGCCTACTCTTTCGCCGGCGAATGGTTGCGGCTCACACCTTTTTGTAAACCTGCGCCCCGCCAATGCGGAACTCGGTGGATTTTTCGGCCATGCCTTTTTCAAGCGCCTCTTCGGGCTTCATATTCAGCTTGGCGGCATAGTCGCGCACATCTTGGGTGATTTTCATCGAGCAGAAATGCGGCCCGCACATGGAGCAAAAATGCGCCACTTTCATCGATTGCTTGGGCAGCGTTTCGTCGTGGTAACAGCGCGCCGTATCGGGGTCGAGCGACAGATTGAACTGGTCTTCCCAGCGAAACTCAAACCGCGCTTTACTGAGCGCATTATCGCGAATTTGTGCGCCGGGATGGCCTTTCGCCAAATCGGCGGCATGGGCGGCCAGCTTATAAGTGATGATGCCGGTTTTCACATCATCCTTATTGGGCAGGCCGAGATGCTCTTTCGGTGTCACATAACACAGCATGGCGGTGCCATACCAACCGATTTGCGCGGCGCCGATGGCTGAGGTGATATGGTCATAGCCGGGTGCAATATCGGTGGTCAGCGGCCCAAGCGTGTAAAACGGCGCTTCGTCACACCAGTCCAATTGCTTGTCCATATTCTCCTTAATCAGCTGCATCGGCACATGGCCGGGGCCTTCAATCATCACCTGCAAATCGTGCTTCCAAGCAATTTGCGTGAGTTCCCCCAGCGTTTCCAACTCGCCCAATTGCGCCGCATCATTGGCATCATAAATCGAGCCGGGGCGCAGGCCGTCGCCCAATGAGAAGGAGACATCATAGGCTTTCATAATCTCGCAAATCTCTTCGAAATGTGTGTAGAGGAAGCTTTCTTCATGATGCGCCAAGCACCATTTGGCCATAATCGAGCCGCCGCGCGAGACAATGCCGGTCATGCGCTCGGCCGTCAGCGGCACATATTTCAGCAACACACCGGCATGAATGGTGAAATAATCAACCCCCTGTTCGGCTTGCTCAATCAGCGTGTCACGGAACATATCCCAAGTCAGTTCTTCCGCCTTGCCGTCGACTTTTTCCAGCGCCTGATAAATCGGCACTGTGCCTATGGGCACGGGCGAATTTCTCAAAATCCATTCGCGGGTTTCGTGAATATGCTTGCCGGTCGACAAATCCATAATCGTGTCAGCACCCCAGCGAATGCCCCAGCTCATTTTATCAACCTCCTCACCTATCGATGAGGTGACCGCGCTATTGCCGATATTGCCGTTAATTTTGACCAGAAAATTGCGCCCGATAATCATCGGTTCGCTCTCGGGATGGTTGATATTAGCGGGAATAATGGCGCGGCCGCGGGCCACTTCTTCGCGCACGAAATCGGGGGTAATCTCGGTGACCAATTGTGCGCCAAACGCTTCACCGCCATGTTGGCGGGTTAGCATATCGGCCATGCGTTTGCCTTTATCGCCACTGGCCGCCAGACTTTCCATATAGGCGTGCCGGTTTTGGTTTTCACGAATGGCGATATATTCCATTTCCGGCGTGATGATGCCTTGCCGCGCATAATGCATTTGGCTGACATTCTTGCCCGGCTTGGCGCGCCGTGGGCGTCTTTGCAGATTGAAACGCAGCGCCGCCAGCTTTTCATCCTCAAGGCGCGCTTGCCCGAAATCGGAGCTTGGTCCGTCCAGTAATTCAGTGTCGCCGCGTTCTTCAATCCAATTTTGCCGCACCGGCGTCAGCCCGTCGCGAATATCGATGGTGACTTCAGGGTCAGTATAGGGGCCTGATGTGTCATAGACATAGACCGGCGGGTTTTCTTCAGCCATTTGACCGGACAGGGCCATATCGGTCGGCGTTGCATTTTGGCTGATTTTACGCATCGGCACGCGGATATCGGGACGCGAGCCGGTAACGTATGTTTTTTCGCTCATCGGCAGGGGTGCGATGGAGGCGTCATCGAGGCGCGCCGATTCGCGCGAAAAATTTTGCGGTTTCTCGGGGGTGCGTGGGTGTGACATAACGGCCCTTTCAGAAGCTTTCATCATCAAACGGCATTCATGGAGCGGCAGGGGCAGATATTTATCCGGCACTCCCTGCAGCGGCATGATCCGTAAACAGGTACAAAGGGTATGCTCTCACCGACGCTTTTTCATAAGGCCGGACCCCTGTGCATGATTTACTCTAGATTTCGCGCTGCAGCAGCGCAAGCGGCAGGCATAAAAAACCCGTGTATCATTGCCGAAACTGCTTGAGTCGGGTGACGTTTAATGCTTATCATTTATGACGCATGCGTCATCTTTATGTGGCGCGCATAATTATGATTTGGGAGCGAACTACTTGGGAGTAGGCAATGAGCGAAGCGATTAAACAAGAAACCGTGCCGGGGCATGATTATGCCTATAATACGCCTTTGGAGGATTTGGATGTTTCCAATCCGCATCTCTGGCCGTCAGAAGAAATGTGGCCGATTTTTGAGCGTTTGCGCGATGAAGATCCGCTGCATTATTGCAAGGATGGCTGGACCTCAGAAGGACGCACCGAAATGGATGAGCCCATCGGTCCCTATTGGTCAGTGACCCGCTATGACGATATTATGGCCATTGATACGGACCATAAGCGTTTTTCGTCCGAGCCGGCAATTGTGCTGCCCAATCCGGCAGAGGATTTTGAATTGCCCATGTTCATTGCTATGGACCAGCCGAAACATGATGTGCAGCGCAAAACCGTGGCACCGATTGTCTCGCCCATGAGCCTGGCGGAAATGTCGACCCTCATTCGAGAGCGCACGCAAAATCTGCTCGATACCGTGCCGGTCAATGAAGAATTTGACTGGGTCGATACGGTATCGATTGAGCTGACCACAATGATGTTGGCCACTTTGTTCGATTTCCCGTTTGACGACCGCCGCAAATTGACCCGCTGGTCGGACGTCGCGACAGCGGGGCCGGAAACCGGCATTGTCGAAAGTGAAGATCAGCGTCGCGCCGAATTGATGGAATGTGTGGAATATTTCATGGGGCTGTGGCAACAGCGCGTCGGCAAAGACGGCCATGATTTAATCACCATGTTGGCCAATGGCGAAGAAACCAAAGATATGGACACAATGGAATATCTCGGCAATCTGATTTTGCTGATTGTCGGTGGTAATGACACGACGCGCAATTCCATGTCGGCCTCGATTTACGGTTCCAATCTGTTCCCCGCCGAATGGGAAAAAGTGCGCGCCAATCGTGACCTCATCCCCAATACGGTGGCCGAGATTATCCGCTGGCAAACGCCTTTGGCCTATATGCGCCGCACCGCATTGGAAGATGTGGAGATGCACGGCAAGACCATCAAAAAAGGTGACAAGGTTGCCATGTGGTATGTCTCAGGCAATCGCGATGAGCGCAAATTCGACAATGCCAATGTGCTGGATTTCGAACGCGCCAATGCACGCAACCATATTTCCTTCGGTTTCGGTATTCACCGTTGCTTCGGCAATCGTCTGGCCGAATTGCAATTGCAAATTTTGTGGGATGAAATGCTCAAACGCTTCTCGAAAGTTGAAGTTGTCGGTGAGCCGAGCCGGAATATTTCCAGCTTTGTCAAAGGCTACACTAAAATGAACGTCATTTGCCGCGACTAGCCAGATGACATTATTGAATGATTGTAGCGGTAAGGTCGCGCTGATTACCGGCGCGGCAGGCGGTATCGGGCGCTCTTGTGCGCAAAAACTGGCCGAAGCCGGTGCCCGTGTTATCGTCACTGATATTGAGCAAGAAGGGTTGCAAAAAACCGTCTCGCTGATCACTGAAGCGGGCGGCACGGCGCGCGGCTTGGCGCAAGATGTTACCGAGGAAGCCGTGTGGCAAGAGCTCATTGCCGATATTAAGGCCAATGAAGGGGCGCTGCATGTTCTGGTCAATAATGCCGGTATTGCCATCGGCGTGTCGATTTTGGAAATGTCGTTGGACGATTGGCGCCGCCAAAGCGCAATAAATCTTGATGGCGTGTTCCTCGGCTGCAAACACGCCATTCCGCTCATGGCGGAAAGCGGGGCCGGTTCGATTATCAATATTTCTTCGATTGCGGGCCTGCGCGGCGCGGCCGGATTGGCCGGTTATTGCGCGACAAAGGGCGGGGTGCGGCTGTTTTCAAAATCTGTTGCCTCGGAATGTGCGGCGGCCGAGCTGCCGATACGCTGCAATAGCGTGCATCCCGGCATTATCGATACCGATATTTGGGGGCGTGAGATTGCCGGTATTGCCGCCAATAATCCCGAGATGATGGCCGAAGGCGGCAATCGCATTGATATTAATTTGGTGGCGGCGGGTGTGCCGGGCGGCAAGCCGGGCCATCCTGATGACATTGCCAATGGCGTTGTCTATTTGGCCTCGGATGCTTCTTCTTATGTCAATGGTTCGGAACTGGTCATTGATTACGCCATGACGGCGCGATAATCTGTCGTCAGTTTTTCTCACTTACGGGATGTGTCATGTCTGTTGACGGCATTTTTCCGGCCATGCCGGATGATATTTACTTGCAGGATAAGGGCAAGCCGGCTTGCCTTATTCGGGCACTGACTCCGGCCGCTCTGGCCGATTGGCGCGAGACGCTGGCCGGCCCGCATTTGGCATGGATGGAAACCGCGCATTTCACCGCTGCGGCAGGTGACATATTACTGCTGCCCGACAGCGCCGGCGGTTTGGAAGCGGTATTATTGGGGCTCGGCGCGACACCCGATCCGATGGCCCTGGCCGCTTTGCCGAAAAAATTGCCGAGCGGCGCTTATCGCCTCGATGCGAAAGCGCCTGCGGCGGTGCGCGAAATGGCCTCTTTGGCTTGGGCTTTGGGGACGTATGAATTTAAGCTTTATAAAAAAGCCGCGCCCAAAAGTGCCAAACCGAAAACCGACTGGCCGAAACTGGTGCTCGATAAAAATACCGATATGGCGCGCATTGAGCGCATTAGTCGCGCGGTTTATTCGGCCCGTCATCTCATCAATACACCGGCTGCCGATATGGGCCCTGACGCATTGCAAAAAGTGATGGAAACTCTCGCCAAACGCCACACGGCCAAATTGCAGGTGATTAGCGGCGATGATTTATTGGCCGAAAATTATCCGATGATCCACGCAGTGGGGCGTGCCGCGCACGAAGCGCCGCGTTTTCTCGATCTCGTCTGGGGCGATGCGACGGCGCCGAAACTGACGCTTATCGGCAAGGGTGTGTGTTTCGATACGGGCGGTCTCAATCTAAAGCCCGGCAATTATATGGATTTGATGAAGAAAGATATGGGCGGAGCGGCTTTGGCCATTGCGCTGGCCGATGCGGTGATGGATGCCGGCCTGCCGGTGCGTTTGCGGTTGATGATCGGCGCGGTCGAAAATGCCATTGGGCCGGATGCGTTTCGCCCGGGCGATGTGCTGGCCAGCCGTAAGGGCTTGAGCGTTGAGATTGGCAATACCGATGCCGAAGGGCGTTTGGTGCTGGCCGATATGTTGAGCGAAGCCGATGATGAAAAGCCCGACATGATGGTTGATTTCGCCACTTTGACCGGCGCGGCCCGCGTCGCCATGGGCCCCGAAGTGACGCCGTTTTACACCCATAGTGACACGCTGGCGGCGGGGCTTGCAGAGGCCGCGCAAGCTGCGCATGACCCGCTTTGGCGCATGCCGCTATGGCCCGGCTATGATGGCTGGCTCGACAGTTCGATTGCCGATGTCAGCCATATTTCATCCTCGCCCATGGGCGGCTCAATCACCGCCGCTTTGTTTCTGGCGCGCTTTGTCGATCATTGCCCCGATTGGGTGCATTTCGACACATATGCGTGGAATTTGAAAGCGCGCGCCGGTCGTCCGGTCGGCGGCGAGGCGCAAGCCATACGCGCCGTTTATCATTATCTGGAAGCACGCTTTGCCGGTTAAGCCAAAGCCCGATCCGCGCCTTAATCCCTGGCGCGATGATTTGGCGGCAGCGCATTTGCGCGGCGAAATAGATGCCCCGAAATTTGTCGACGGCACGCTCAAACAAGTGACCGCGCCGGTTGCCGCTTTGCGGCGCTCTCCGGCCGATGGCGCCATGCAAGACAGCCAGCTGCTCTATGGCGAGCTGTTCTGCATTTATGAAGAAAAAAGCGGCTGGGCCTGGGGTCAAGCGGCGCGCGATGATTATGTCGGCTATGTGCCGAGCGCGGCCTTTGGTATGCCGCATGAGGTAAGCCACAAACTCACCGCGCTCAGAAGTTTTGTCTATCGCGCGGCCGATATTAAAAGTCGCCCGCTTATGGCGCTGTCTTTCGGCGCGCCATTGCCGCTGGTGCGAGAGGAAAAAGAATTTGTCGAATTGGCGACAGGCGGCTTTATCTATGCGCCGCATATTGCGCCGCTTGATGCGTATGAGGCTGATGCGGTGGCGGTGGCGCAGCGCTTTATCGGCGCGCCTTATTTATGGGGCGGGCGCGAGGCGAGCGGCCTTGATTGTTCGGCTTTGGTGCAACTGGCTCTGATGGCATGCGGCCAAGCCTGTCCGCGCGACAGCGACATGCAAGAGGCGGTTTTGGGCCAAGCGGTCAGCACACCCGAATATGGCGATATTGTTTTTTGGAAAGGCCATGTCGGTTTCATATCGGGCGACAATCTTTTGTTGCACGCCAATGCCCATCACATGGCGGTCGCACAAGAGCCTTTTAATGCCGCTTGCGCGCGCATTAAGGCGGCCGGCGGCGGGGATGTCACGGCCATTAAAAGGCTGTAACCTTAACCGTCCAAAGCGGCGGCCAGCAGGCTTTGCGTATAGGCCTCTCGTGGGTGCGTAAAAATATCTTCGCTCGCGCCTTCTTCAATGCATTGACCGTCTTGCATCACCATGACGCGATGTGCCAAAGCGCGCACCACTTTCAAATCATGGCTGATGAATAAATAGGTCAGTTCTTTTTGCGCCTGCAAGCGGCGCAACAATTCGATGATTTGCGCTTGCACCGAGCGGTCCAGCGCGCTGGTCGGCTCATCCAAAACGATAAATTGCGGCTCTAAAATCAGCGCGCGGGCAATCGCAATGCGCTGCCTTTGACCGCCTGAAAACTCATGCGGATAGCGCGGCGCCATGGACGGGTCCAATTCCACCTCGCGCATCATCGCATCGCGCCGCTCTGCCATATCGGTCGCGCTTAAATGCGGCTCGTGCAGTTTCAAACCTTCAAGAATAATATCCCCGACACTCATACGCGGGCTCAGTGCGCCGAACGGGTCTTGAAAGACAATCTGCATGTCTTTGCGGAGTTTGCGCCGCGTCTTCCGCGATACGCCGATAATCTCTTGCCCGTTAAACTTTGCCTGACCGGTCGCGGCTTGCAGACCCAAAAGCGCACGCCCCAAAGTGGTTTTGCCCGAGCCGCTTTCGCCGACAATGCCCAAAGTTTCGCCTTTGTGAATGGTAAAGCCCATATCGGTGACCGCTTTCACATGGTCCCTTGTGCGCCGCAAAAGCCCGGTTTTCACCGGAAACCAAACGCGCAAATCTTCTGCCTCGACCAATATGTCTTGCGCAGTCAGTGGCGGCGCATGGCCATGCGGTTCGGCATTGATGAGTTGTTGGGTATAAGCGTGTTGCGGCGCATTGAAAATATCATCAACCGCCCCGTCTTCGACAATATCGCCGTCTTGCATGACATAAATGCGGTCAGCCATTTTCTTGACCACGCCCAAATCATGGGTGATGAGCAGTATCGACATGCCGAACTCGCTTTGCAATTCCTGCAGCAGGTCGAGAATTTGCTTTTGAATGGTCACATCAAGCGCTGTGGTCGGCTCATCGGCAATCAGCAAATCAGGCTGATTGGCCAGCGCCATGGCAATCATCACGCGCTGTCTTTGCCCGCCCGATAATTCATGCGGCAAGGCTTTCAAACGCTTTTCCGCATCAGCAATGCCGACGCGCGTCAACAGACGCAAGGTCTCGGCGCGCGCGGCGGCGCGGTCCAGCTCTTGATGCAATTCAATGATTTCCGAAATTTGCTTTTCAATCGAATGCAGCGGATTGAGCGATGACATGGGCTCTTGAAAAATCATCGAAATGCGATTGCCGCGCACCGAGCGCAGCACATGGTCGGGCTGGGTCATCAGATCGACATCGTCAAAATAAATTTTGCCGCTTTCATGAAAAGCCGTCGGATAGGGCAGCAGTTTCAAAATGGACAAAGCGCTGACCGATTTGCCCGAGCCGCTTTCACCGACCAGACCGACCGTCTCGCCATGGCCGATATGAAACGACACTTTATTGACGGCAGTGGATTTTTGCCCGTCTGAAACAAAGCCCACTGAAAGCGCTTCAATGTTCAATAGTTTGCCCATCACCGCCTCACATCAGCGTCTTGCGCGGGTCAAACGCATCGCGCACCGCCTCACCTATGAAAATCAAAAGGCTCAACATGAAGGCAATGGTGAAAAACCCCGATAGGCCGAGCCAGGGCGCTTGCAAATTGGCTTTGCCTTGCGCCAGCAATTCACCCAAAGAGGGTGACCCGGGTGGCAGACCAAAGCCCAGAAAATCGAGCGAGGTGAGGGTGGTAATCGACGCGTTTAAAATAAACGGCATGAAAGTGAGCGTTGCCACCATAGCATTGGGCAGTAAATGGCGGCACATAATGGTGATATTGGAAACCCCCAAAGCGCGCGCCGCTTCGACATATTCAAAATTACGCGCGCGTAAAAATTCGGCACGCACCACGCCGACCAATGCGACCCATGAAAACAGCAATAATATGCCGAGCAAAATCCAAAACCCCGGCTCAATGACGGCGGCAATGATGATCAGCAAATAAAGCGAGGGCACTGAGGTCCATATTTCGATAAAGCGTTGCATGGACAAATCGGTCCAGCCGCCGAAATAGCCCTGCACGGCACCCGCCGCAATGCCGATAAGCGAGGAGGCAATGGTCAAAGCCAGACCGAATAAAACCGAAATGCGAAAGCCGTAAATCAAACGCGCCAGCACATCGCGGCCTTGATCATCCGTGCCGAGCCAATTTTCAGCGCTGGGCGGGGCCGGGGCCGGGCGGTCAAGATTGAGATTTATCGTGTCATAGCTATAGCGCAGCAGCGGCCAGATAATATAACCGTCCTTCTCTCCGTTCTCGCCTTCAATCAAGGCAATAACAAACGGGTCGCGATAATCGGCCTCAGTGGCGAAATCGCCGCCAAATTCGGTTTCCGCATAGGCGGTCAAAACCGGCATGTAAAATGCCCCTTCATGGCGAATGAGCAGCGGTTTGTCATTGGCCAAAAACTCGGCAAATAAAGTCACGAAAAACAAAATGCCGAACAGCCATAACGCGATGAAGCCGCGCAGATTGGCTTTGAAATTGCGCCAGCGCCGTTGATTGAGCGGAGACAAGCCGGCCATCAGCCTTGCCCTCGGGCTTCAAAATCAATGCGCGGGTCAACCCACATATACGTCAGGTCGGACACTAAAGTGACGAGCAAGCCAATCAGCCCAAAAATATAAAGCGAGGCAAACACCACCGGATAATCGCGATTAATGATGCTTTCATAGGAAAGCAGACCCAGCCCGTCGAGCGAGAATATGGTTTCAATCAATAAGGAGCCGGTGAAAAACGCGCCGATAAAGGCACCCGGAAAACCGGCAATGACGATCAACATGGCATTGCGAAACACATGGCCGTAAAGCACGCGCGTCTCATCCAGCCCTTTGGCGCGCGCGGTGACGACATATTGTTTTCTTATTTCATCGAGAAAAGCGTTTTTGGTCAAAAGCGAGGTAGTGGCAAAACCGGCAATCGTCATGGCAATGACCGGCAATGTGATGTGCCAGAGATAATCGCCGATTTGCCCCAGCACTGACAATTCGTCAAAATTATCCGAGGTCAGACCGCGCAAGGGAAACCAGTCGAGATAAGAGCCGCCGGCAAACAGCACAATCAACATGACGGCGAATAAAAAACCCGGTATCGCATAGCCGACAATAATCACGGCCGAAGTCCAAACATCAAAGCGCGTGCCGTCGCGCCGCGCTTTGGCAATACCCAAAGGAATGGAAATCAGATAGGTGAGTAAAGTCGTCCACAGCCCCAAAGTGATGGAGACGGGCAGTTTTTCCAAAATTAAATCGATAACGGGAATATCGCGATAATAGCTGTCGCCGAAATCAAAGCGCGCATAATCGCCGACCATTTTGAAAAACCGCTCATGCACCGGTTTGTCGAAGCCGAATTGCGCCTCCAATTCGGCGATAAATTCAGGGTCGAGACCCTGCGCGCCGCGATATTTGGAATTGACCGCCGCTTGCGCCGCCGCATTGGTGCCCAAAGTGCTGCCGTCTTGCGCGCCGGTAAAGCGCGAAGTGGCGCCGACATCATGGCCTTGCAATTGCGCAATCACGCGCTCCACCGGTCCGCCCGGGGCAAATTGCACAATGGCAAAGCTAATGGCCATAATGCCGAAAATGGTCGGCACCATGAGCAAAAGGCGGCGGAGAATATAGGCGGCCATTTATTTTTATTCCTTCCACCAAATGGTCGGGAAACCCAGCCCGTATTTCGGCATATTAGCGGGACGCACCAGCCCCTGCCAATAGGCCAGTCGCTCATGCGGGGCGTGCCATTGCGGCATAATATAATGGTTGGAGATCAACACGCGGTCCAGCGCGCGTGTGGCAGTGACCAATTCTTGCCGCGAGCGCGCAAAAATAAGTTTTTCGATCAGCGCATCGACCGCTGCGTCTTTAATGCCGATATAATTGCGCCCACCCGGCCGGTCGGCCGCGGCGGCAGACCAATAATCGCGTTGCTCATTACCCGGTGACAAGGATTGCCCGAAACTCATCACCACGGCGTCATAATCATAATTGGTGACGCGGTTTTGATATTGCGTCGGGTCAATGCTGCGCATTTTCGCCTCAATGCCGAGCTTGGCGAGGTTTTTGATATAGGGGGCAACAATGCGCTCAAAGGCCGGTTGCACGAGCAAAAACTCGATAGTGAAAACCTCACCGTTTTTTTGAAGTTTGCCGTCCTTAATGGTCCATCCGGCTTTTTCAAACAGGGCGCGCGCCTTGCGTAAATGTGCACGAATATTGCCGCTCGCATCACTTACGGGATTTTCAAATAGCGGGTCAAAAGTCTTGGCCGGCAGTTTATCGCGCAGCGGCTCAAGCAAGGCCAGCTCCTCTTTTGATGGTGAGCCGGACGCGGCCAGTTCCGAGCCCTGAAAAAACGAGCCGGTGCGCGCATATTGGCCGTAAAACAAATTCTTTTTGGTCCATTCAAAATCATAGGCCCAATTGAGCGCCTCGCGGACATGGATATTGTCGAAACGCGGGCGGCGCAAATTAAAGACAAAGCCCTGCATGCCGGCCGAGTTCTCCAGCGTCACCGTCTCTTTTACCATTTTTCCGGATTTGACGGCCGGTGTGTTATAGCCGGTCGCCCAAACGCGGGAGGAGAACTCGCGGCGAAAATCAATCTCACCCGCTTTCAGCGCTTCAAAAGCCACCGTGTCATCGCCGAAATAGACATATGTCACGCGCTCAATATTGTTTTTGCCGATATTGACGTTCAAATCTTTGGCCCAATAATCAGGGCGGCGTTGATAGGTGATGGCGCGACCGGCATCGACTTTGGCGATTTCATATGCGCCCGATACGGGTGGGATGTCCAAAGTGGTTTCGGCCAAAGAGCGCCCTTCAGCATTCCAATAGGTTTTTTTCAAAATCGGCAATTGCCCCAAAATCATCGGCAATTCGCGATTGCCCTTTTGCCCGAAGCGAAAGCTGATTTCATGCGCATTGGTTGTCTCATAGCCGACCACATCGGCATAATAGGCGCGGTAAAAAGGATGCGTTTTTTTCAAAGCGGTCAGCGAAAAGGCAACATCATCGGCGGTGATGGGGCTGCCATCTGAAAATCTGGCGTTTTTATTGAGACGGAAGCTGACGGATGAATAATCGGCCGCATGTTTCACCGCCTCGGCAATCAGCCCGTAACCGGCGCTCGCCTCATCAAGCGAGCCGGTCATCAACGTGTCATGGATAAGCCCCAAACCACCGGCCGCATTGCCCTTAATGGTAAATTGGTTGAGATTGTCAAACGAACCGATGGCCGCAATGCGCACGCTGCCGCCTTTCGGGGCGCTTTCATTGACGTAAGGGAAATGGGCAAAGCCGCGCGGCAATTGCGGTTTGCCGAAAAGTGACAGGCCGTGCTGCCAGTCAGCGGCAAATGTCGGGCTCATAAGGCTGAGAAAAAGCGCTAAGGTTTTGAGGCAAATTGCGGCAGGCGGCGGCACGGACATGACATCTCCAAATCGGACAATAAAATCAGACGAAAGCCACCTATCGAAGCAAAAATAAAGGCCGCACACAAGCTGATGTGTCGCGGCCTAAATAGAAAATCGCGTTTATTTCAAGCTGTCGAGATAGGCGATAATATTGGCGCGATCTTTGGCTTTGCGCAGTCCGGCAAAGGCCATATTGGTGCCGGCCGCATATTTTTTCGGATTTTCCAAAAAGCCGTTCAGCGCCTCATAATCCCAAGCACCGCCCATATCGGCCAAAGCGCCGGAATATTTAAAGCCGCCATATTGACCAATCGTGCGATCAACAATGCCGTAAAGGGCAGGGCCGATTTTATTGGCGCCGCCCGGCTCAAAGCTGTGACAGGAGACGCATTTTTTCGCCACTTTAATGCCCTTGTCGATGGAGGCGGTGGCCAGCATATCGGCAATCGGCACCACTTCTTCGGCCACGGCAGCAACGGCGACAGCGCCTTCTTCTTCTACCCCTTCCACCACATAGGCTTCCGGATTGGCCGGTGCCGGGTCAAACATAATGGCTCCGAGGTTTTGTACGCCGAGATATACCAGCAAGGTAAACAATACCGCTCCGGCTATTTTATTGAGTTCAAAACTATCCATTATGTCCCCCAAAATGCGAAAGGATGGGCCAACGTCCGACCATTAAAGTGGCCGCACTTTACGCAATTTCTCCGGCTAACCCCATTGTTTCCACTTGCGGCCTAGCGTCGCACAAATTAGGAAGAGATTAGGAAAACAAACAGTGAGTCGCAATGGCGGAGAAACAGCACATGGTGGGGCAAAACCCGATAATTTTAATACCGGCGCGCATGGCCTCGACGCGGCTGCCAAACAAGCCTTTGGCCAAGATTTGCGGTGTGCCGATGATTGTGCAAGTGCTCAAACGCGCGCAGGAAGC
>CATDDF010000099.1 GCA_949498175.1 Alphaproteobacteria bacterium
CTGCAAAAGTGGCGCGTCAAAAGGGTTTGTCGCGAATCCTTATTCCTAAAGTGCGAGGGTGAAGCCGCCATTAACCGGGTAGGTTTGACCTGAAATCCATTCGCTGGCATCGGAAGCCAGATAAAGCGCCATATTGGCAATATCGGTTGGCTCACCGGGGCGGCGGATAATATATTTCGACATGGTTCCTTTCATGCGCTCGGGGTCCTCCAGCCAAGCTTGCGTGGCCGGCGTATTGGTCAGCGAAATGACAATATTATTGGCGGTGATTTGATGCCGCCCCATTGTGCGCGCCACAGAACGCATGAAACCGGCAGCACCGGCTTTCGCGCCGCTATAAATTTCCATGCCTAAATCGCCATAGCGGCTGGCATCGGAGATAATACTGATAATGCGTCCCGGCGCTTGTCGTTTCATCATGCCGGGCAGCACCGCACCGACACAATTAATGACGCCGTAAAAATTAACGCCGATTGTGCGGTCCCAAACATCTTTATCGGTTTCCCAAAACGGCTTTCTTTGTTCAGGAATTGGCTCGGCACCGGCATTGCCGGCATTATTGACCAGCACGCCGACCGTGCCCAATGCTTCTTCGGTTTTGGCCACCATCGCTTCTACGCTGGCGCGGTCGCTGACATCTGCTTGCACCGCAATGGCTTTGCCACCGGCGCTGTTAATCTCATTGGCCACTGCCTCGGCGCGTTCCAAAAAATAATCATTCACGGCAATGCCGCCGGAATTGCTGGCACTTGCCAAATGTTTGGCAATTTGTGCGCCGACACCTTGTCCAGCGCCGGTAACCAAGCTGACGCGTCCGCCCATATCCAAAATGTCACTCATCTTTCGTCCTTTACCTTCTGTTTTAGCCGTTCAATTCAAATTTAATCGGCACGGAGAAGGGCCCCGACACAAAACTTGCGCCGACCCGTTTTGCCGGGCCAGTCATTTCAACCGATTTCAGGCGCGGCAGTAATTCTTCCCAGAAAAGACGCATTTCCAAACGCGCCAAATGCTGGCCGAGACAAACATGTGGACCATAGCCCAATGCCATATGACGGTTCGGTTTGCGCGTAATATCAAACTCGAAAGGGTTTTCATATACATCTTCATCGCGGCTGGCACTGGCAAAGTTTGACATCATCCATTCGTCTTTTTTGATATCAATGCCACGAATTTTTATATCGCGCGTGGCGCTGCGCATGAAATGCTTTACTGGGCTTTCCCATCGAATGCTTTCTTCGACAAAACCCGGAATAAGCGATGGGTCGTCTTGCAAGCGCTTTAACAGCTCTGGTTGTTCGCACAGGGCAATCATGCCGGCAGAGGTGGAATTGGACGTGGTGTCATGGCCCGCCGTGGCAGTGATGGCATAATAGCCGAATGTTTCAACTTCGCCCAAAGGCTCGCCATTAATCGTGCCGTTAGACAAAAGGCTGGCCAAATCATCTTTCGGCTCTTTGCGGCGGCTTTCGGTGAGCGCGGAAAAATAGCCAAATGCTTCCATAGAAATTTGGGAGATGGCTTGCTGCTGCTCTTCCGGCGATGCATAGCTGCGGCCCGTAGCATTGGCTTCAGCATCGCTGCTGCCGAAAACTTCTTGCGTGAAGCGCAGCATGAGTTCTTCTGCCTCATCCTCCACGCCCAGCACATCCATAATGACGCGAAGCGGATAGAGCAGGGCAATATCGCGTGCGAAATCACACTCACCGTCCGCGGCGATGATGGCATCGAGCGTTTGTTGCATGCGCTTTCTGATGCGCGGCTCCAAATTACGCAGCGAGCGTGGGCCAAACCACGAGGCGGTCAAATCGCGATAGGCTTTATGTTTCTCGCCA
>CATDDF010000100.1 GCA_949498175.1 Alphaproteobacteria bacterium
CAATCCCTAATTGTTTTCGTGTGCCAATGGACCCGAAGGTTGCTCCACGTCCATGCTCAAACACCGGGTTTCAAACCTCAAATACTTCCGTTCACTAGACAATGGATCACCTCCTTTCGCTTGTTGAAGATACAGTTAAAACTTTAGGGTGATTTGATTCAACTGCAAAAAACTTTTACTGTCGCGGACGAAAAAGGGAGAGCTTCATGTTGCGCTATCAAATTATTCCGGTGACGCCGTTTCAGCAAAACTGCACCGTGTTTTGGAATGAAGAAACCAAAAAAGGCGGCATTGTTGACCCCGGGGGCGATTTGGCATTGCTCAATAAATTTATAGATGAGCAGGGCATTGAGATTGAAAAAATTCTTGTTACCCACGGCCATCTCGACCATGCCGGTTCGGTGAAAGCCATGGCCGATGAGCGCAATATTCCGATTGTCGGCCCACATAAGGATGACAAGTTTTGGATTGACGGCATGCCGGAGGCGGCGGCGCAATACGGTTTTCCTGAAGCGCTGGCTTTTGAGCCCGATCAATGGCTGGAGCATGGCGATAAGGTGATAGTGGCCGATGTCGAATTTGACGTCGTTCATTGCCCCGGCCACACGCCGGGCCATGTGGTGTTTGTGCAAAACGAGGACAAGGTGGCAATGGTCGGTGATGTGTTGTTTCAAGGCTCTATCGGGCGCACGGATTTCCCCAAAGGCAATTACCAGCAATTGATTGACAGCATTACTCAGCGTCTGTGGCCGCTCGGTCTGGATATTACTTTTATCCCGGGCCATGGCCCGACCTCGACTTTTGAGGCTGAGAAAAAAACCAACCCGTTCGTCTCTGACGCAGCGCTTGGTTGAGCATGGCGTTTCAACTTGATGCGCGGCTTGAAGCCGACACCGT
Source organism: Alphaproteobacteria bacterium (assembly GCA_949498175.1). Classification (GTDB taxonomy): domain Bacteria; phylum Pseudomonadota; class Alphaproteobacteria; order RS24; family RS24; genus UBA8337. The sequence goes on from CATDDF010000100.1 coordinate 898, forward strand.
ATCGGTCATGCAAAGCGGTATTATTGATATCCGCATGATGCGCGATACGCGTTATTATTGGTTGGTGCTGGTGCCGCAAATCGAAGGCGCGGTCGAATGGTTTGACTTGCCCGATATTGCAGCGCGTGGCTTGTTCACCACGGCGCAAGAATGCGCGCAAAGGCTGCAAGCGCTGACGCGGGCCGATAAGATGAATATTGCCGCGCTCGGCAATATGGTGAAGCAATTGCACGTCCATGTGATTGCGCGTCATGCAGATGATGCGGCCTGGCCGGGGCCGGTGTGGGGCGTCGGCGATGCCGTGGATTTCGACGAAACGGCTTTACAGGACCGGCTTATCGCTTTGCGCGGCGTATTGTAATCCCAATTTACAAGCGCTTTCCCCCGCGCTGTGCCGCCCTATATGGCCAATATGACAAATCTTTTATCAAGCTTTCCATCCGATTTTCGCGCGCTCATATTCGGTGCCCGTGGCGGTTTGGGTGCGGCTTTTGTCGATGCGCTGGAGCAGCGTTGTCAGGTGACGGGAATGACGCGCGCCGATATTGATATTTGCGATGAGGCGGCGCTGGCCGCTTTGGCTGACCGAGAAAAAGCGCATGGCCCTTTGCATCTCATCATTAATGCAACCGGGTTGCTGCATGATGCGGCAGCCGATATTCGTCCCGAAAAAGCCTTGCAACAGATTACCGCCGCGGTGATGGCGGAAGTGCTGGCCGTCAACACAATCGGCCCGGCTTTGATTGCCAAATATTTTCTGCCGCTTTTGGCGCGCGAAGAAAAAGCGGTCATGGCGCATTTGTCAGCCCGTGTCGGGTCTATTTCCGATAATCGCATGGGCGGTTGGACGAGCTATCGGGCTGCCAAAGCAGCGCAAAATATGGTGGTCAAGAATGCCGCTATTGAAACGGCGCGGCGTGATAAGCAAAAAATCATTATCGGTCTGCATCCGGGTACGGTGGACAGCGACTTATCCGCCCCGTTTCAGGCCAATGTGGCGGCGGATAAATTATTCACTCCGATGCAATCGGTTGACTATCTCTTGCATGTGATTGACGGATTGGCGCCGCAAGATAGTGGCAAGGTTTTCGCCTGGGACGGGCAAGAAGTGCCGGCGTGAACTAGCTGGTTTCCAGCCGCCTGAAATCCGCGGGCAATTTCGAGCCCTGAAAGTCAATATGAACAATATTGGCCTTATGACGGCGGCACCAAACTTGAATGCCATAATCGGTAAAACCGACATCTATGGCGGCATAATCTTGCAGGCTTTGCGGTGGTGACAGCGCGGCCAGCTCATCGGCGCATTTTGAACACACGACATATTGGGTGATGGATAAGGACAAAGCCTCTAAAGGTAGCGTCGGCGTGTCGCTCATTTTAACTGCTCCAGAAACTGCTTGGCGCTTTCTTGCACGCCGTCGCGCTTATCGTCGGGCATTTTATCAAGATTGCGATAAACCATGCCCATGCGCGGATTGCCGCCCAGCTTGTCGCGATGGCGTATCATGAAATCCCAATAAAGATAATTGAACGGGCACGCTTCATCGCCATAGGGCTGTTTCACCTGATAGGCGCAATCCGCGCAATGGTCGGACATGCGGTTAATATAGGCGCCCGAGGCGGCATAGGGTTTGGAGCCGACCACGCCGCCATCGGCAAACAGCGCCATGCCATGCGTGTTGGGCAATTGCACCCATTCAAATGCATCGGCATAGACCTCCAAATACCATTGATTGACGGCGCTTGGTGCGAGACCCGCCAATAGCGCGAAATTGCCGGTCACCATGAGGCGCTGAATATGGTGTGCATAAGCATGGTCGCGCGTGGCGCCAATCGCTTCGCGCATGCAGGCCATATCGGTTTCGCCGCTATAATAAAAATCGGGCAGCTTGCGGTTATGCTCGAAATAATTGCTGTCGGCATAATCGGGCATTTTCAGCCAATACAGGCCGCGAATGAATTCGCGCCAGCCAAGAATTTGGCGAATAAATCCTTCTACCGCATTGAGCGGCGCTTGACCGTCATGATAGCGTGCCTCGACGGCGCGGCATACTTTCAACGGATCAAGCAGGCCGAGATTGATGCTGGCCCCGACCAGACCGTGATAGAGAAACGCTTCGCTGCTTTTCATCGCATCTTGATAATCGCCAAATTGCGGCAGGCAAAAATCGAGCCAATGGGCCAATTGCTCTTGCGCCTGCGTGGCGGTCACAGGCCAGGCAAATTTATCCAGCGTGCCGACATGATTGCCGAAATGGGTTTTGACCAGCTGTATTACCTCTTGCGTCACCGCATCAGGAGTGAAATGCAAGCGCCGCGGTGGCACATGACCCTTAGGTAATTTTTTGCGGTTCTCGCTGTCATAATTCCATTGCCCGCCCAGCGGCTCATCGCCCTCCATCAACAAGCCGGTTTTGCGACGCATCTCGCGATAGAAAAACTCCATTCGTAATTGCTTTTTACCTTCGGCCCAACTCTCGAATTCCGCATGGTCGGCGATGAAACGGCTGTCGGGCAAAATCTCCACACTTATGCCAAGCCTGTCCGGCCAGCTTTGCATGTCTTGCATGAGACGCCATTCGCCGGGCTCGGTAACAATCAGCCGCGTGAAGCCTTCGCGCTTGACCATAAGGGCGATGGCATCAGCAAATCCATTGAGCGGTTTTTCCGCGCCATAAGAAAGATAAAAAACCGTGCGGCCTTGTGCGCGCAGCTGCTCGGCAAAATGGCGCATGGCAGAAAAAACCAGCGCGATTTTCTGCTGGTGGTGGCGCACATAAGAAGCCTCCTCGGTCAATTCGGCCATCAATATGGCGGCTTTTTTATCGGCTAACAGGCTCGACAAATTTGGCGATAACTGGTCGCCCAAAATAAGAATAAGCGGTTTATCGGCCATTTTCTGCCTTTCTCTCGCGGCGACAGCGCTCCGAGCAATAGCGCACATTTTCCCAATCGCGTGCCCATTTCTTGCGCCAGACAAAAGGGCGATTGCACGCGGGGCAAAGCTTTTGCGGCAGGTCGGATTTTTTACGCATGGCCATGGGGAGGAAATGGCGTGTTAAACGAGAAGGTCAAGCCCTTCACGACAATTGACAAATGGCTTTTGTCTCGCCAATTTGTCGGCTGGGGGTTAGTCATGGCATCAAGAATTCGCAAATTAATTTCGTCGCTATTGCTGTCAGACGGTTTGCGGCAGTTCCGCTTCAGTCGCCAAGCTATGGCCCGCAAATTATCCGGTCGTCGTCCGGAAGTGTTGTATTTTCATCAGCCCGACGACCCTTATAGCCAATTGACCGCGCAAATTTTGCCCGATTTACAGGCGCGCTATGACATTGATGTGAAAGTGTTGTTGGTCAATGAGCCGACCGATGAAATGGCACCCGAGCGCTTGGCGCTGCAGCGTTATGCGCGCCGCGATGCGGCGGCGATTGCGCCGTTTCATGGTCTGCATTTTATCGATAGCGGTCAGCAACCCTCTGAATCGAGTTTGAAATTGGCACGCCGCACATTGGCGGCGTCGAGCAATTTGGTGAAAGCGGCGGCCGAAATCGGCATGGCTTATTGGTCGGATGATACTGATAAGTTGGATCGCACAGCCATGGTGTCAGACGATCAAACCGAGCGCGTGTTTGTCGAGGGCACAAGGCTGCGCGGCCAATTGGGGCATTATCTCGGGGCCACTTTTTATTTTGAAGGCGAATGGTATTGGGGCGTTGACCGATTGCCTTATTTGGAAGAAAGACTTGCCGAGAACAATTTGCGTTTGAGCGGCTGTCGGCAAATCTGCCATTTTCAATCGCGCCCTGAATTCATGGCCGGCCCGAGCAATGGCAAAAGGCTGACGGTTGAGTTTTATCCCTCGGCGCGCAGCCCCTACACGGCAGTGGCGATGGCAGAAATACTGGATTTGCCCAACCATTATCCGGTCGATATCAAAGTGCGACCGGTGCTGCCCATGGTTATGCGCAATCTGCCTGTGCCGTCAAAAAAGGGCATATATATTTTGGCCGATACCAAGCGCGAGGCCGATCGTATCGGTGTACCTTTTGGTAAGATTGCCGACCCGGTTGGCGAGCCGGTGCGGCGCGTCTATTCGCTGTTCAGCTGGGCCGATGGGCAAGGCAAGGGCGGCGCATTGTTGAGTGCCTTTGCCGATCTGGCATGGGCCGAGGGGGTTGATGCGGGCAGCGAGGCCGGGCTCAAAACCGCCTGCGCACGCGCCGGCCTGGATTGGGACGAAGCGGCGGAGATTGTCGGCAATGATGAGTGGGAAGTCTGGGCGGAAGAGAACCGACTGCAAATGATGAAATCGGATTTATGGGGTGTGCCCAGTTTTCGTTTGCTTGACGAGCGCGGCGAAGAATTATTCAGCGCATGGGGGCGCGACCGAATTTGGTTGCTGGCCCATGAAATACAAAAAGCACTGGCCAGCTAAAAGCGGTTAGGTCGGCACAAAGACCGGGGCGACCGACCTTTGTGCAAATCAGGGGGAAAGCGAGGGACCATGACAGGGAGTTCCTCCTAATTTCGACACTGACCTTTACGCAACGGCACTATCCTCTTTTTGAAAAGATAATGGACCAGCGTCGCAAGTCCGATAATGCCGACTGTCAAGCTAGCCAGTGCGGCGAACACAGGACAATAAATTTACGCAAGTGACTGGCGGCGTTTCTCGCTTTGTTATAATTTGGCCACATTATTTGGAGGGTGCGCATGCGTCAGGCGCTTATTGATGAGTTTTCTTATGCTTCTGAAGCCCATTCTTTAGCGCGTATTTTGGCCATTCGCGCGGTGGAGAGCCTGAGCGGCCAACCGTTTTTGAAAAAGCTTTATCTCGATTATCAAAGCGAAAACCTACCGCTTGACAGTTTTTGGAGCGAGGTGATTGCGCGGCTCAAATTGGATGTCCAAATTCACGCCGGCGGTTTTGATCATGTGCCGCAAAGCGGGCCATTGGTTGTGGTAGCCAACCATCCTTATGGGGTGCTGGATGGCATTGCCATTTGCTGGCTGGTAGCGCAACGGCGCAAAGATTTCAAAATTCTCATCAATAGCGTTTTGTGCCGCGCCCGCGAAATGGCCGACCATGTTTTACCGGTTGATTTTGACCCAACACCGCTAGCTTTGGAAACCAATTTGCAATCGCGCAAGATGGCCCGCGCGCATTTGGAGGCGGGCGGTGCGGTGATTGTTTTCCCGTCAGGCGGCATTGCCACAACCCCGAAATTGTTTTCCCGTCACGCTGTGGAAGAGCCCTGGGCGCCATTGGTCGGGCAATTGGTGCGGCGCACAAAAGCCTCGGTTCTACCGGTTTATTTTGACGGGCAAAACTCGGCACTTTTCCAATTTGCCAGCCATGTCAGCTATGCCATGCGCGTCGCCCTGATTTTTCACGAAGTGCGCCGCCGCATCGGCACAAGGCTTGATATGGTGATCGGTGAGACGATGGATTTCGCCGATTTGGCCCCACATTTGCCGCCCAAAAATCTGGCACGTCACTTGCAACACCATGTTTACGATTTGGCGCGATTTCTGCCACGCTAGGCGCGGTAAGATTCCGTTTGGACACGGGCTGAAAATTTGCTTCAATTAGGGCTAGATTTCCGAGGGAGACAGAAATGGAAAATTGCTTGAAATTCTATATAGACGGCCAGTGGGTAGACCCGGTCGATCCGAAGCCCTTTGACGTCATTAACCCGGCCAATGAGCAAGTCATCGGTCAGATTATGATGGGCAATGAAGAAGATTTGAACAAGGCCGTGGCGGCCGCGAAAAAGGCCTTTCCAAGCTTCTCGCGCACCAGCGTTCAAGAGCGATTGGAGTTGATGGATGCGATTATGGCCGCTTATCAAAACCGCTATGCGGAAATCGCCGAAACCATTTCCGCTGAAATGGGCGCGCCTATGGCTTTGTCGACCAATGCCCAAGCGGCGACCGGCATGGGCCATTTGGCGACCTTTCGCGGTCTTCTGGCTGAATATCAGTTTGAAGAAATGCGCGGCACGACCAAGATTCGTAAAGAACCGGTCGGTGTGTGTGGCTTGATTACGCCGTGGAATTGGCCGATCAATCAGATTGCCTGCAAAGTGGCCCCGGCGCTGGCAGCCGGCTGCACTATGGTGCTGAAGCCGTCTGAAGTAGCGCCGCTCAATGCTGCACTATTTGCCGAAATTCTGGATGAAGCTGGCGTGCCTGCCGGTGTTTTCAATCTGGTGAATGGCGACGGCCCAACGGTTGGAGAGGCCATGTCGCAGCACCCGGATATTGATATGATGTCCTTTACCGGCTCTACGCGCGCCGGTATTGCAGTTGCCAAAAGCTCAGCCGATACGGTGAAGCGCGTGGCGCAAGAATTGGGCGGTAAATCGGCCAATATTATTCTCGACGATGCCGATTTTGAAAAAGCCGTGGCCGGCGGCGTGATGCATTGCTTCAATAATTCCGGCCAATCATGCAATGCGCCGACCCGCATGCTGGTGCCCGCCGACCGCCACGATGAGGTGGTTACCATTGCCAAGGCGACGGCGGAAAGTGTCAAAGTGGGGGACCCGATGGCTGAAGACACAGTGCTCGGCCCGGTGGTCAGCCAAATGCAATATGACAAAATTCAAGGGCTGATTGAAAAAGCCATTGATGAAGGCACGGAATTGGTTACAGGCGGCACCGGCAAGCCGGACGGGCTGAATGCCGGTTATTATGTCAAACCAACGATTTTTGCCAATGTGACCAATGATATGACCATTGCGCGCGAAGAAGTGTTCGGGCCAGTCTTGTCGATTTTGAAATATGAATCGGAAGAAGAGGCGATTGAGATTGCCAATGATACGGTTTACGGGCTGGCCGGCTATGTGCAGTCAGGCAGTGCCGAGCATGCCGGCGAAGTAGCGGCACAAATTCGTGCCGGGCAAATAAACATCAACGGGGCCGGCGTCGATATGGGCGCGCCGTTTGGCGGTTATAAGCAATCGGGTAATGGACGCGAATGGGGCGATTTCGGCATGGAGGATTTCCTTGAAATCAAAGCCGTTATCGGCGCTGCTGCCGAGTAAACACATATTAGCCGACGGGGTGACCTGTCGGCCTTTTTGTATCTGCTGAAAGGAAGCGCCATGCTGGCCAATAGCTATCCCATGTTGGATTTCAATCTCGGTGACGAGCTCGACATGATGCGCGCTTCCGTGCGCGGTTTTGTTGATGATCATATTTTGCCGCGTGCCGATGAGATTGACCGCACGGACAGCTTCCCGCGCGATTTATGGGAGCCTTTGGGGGCATTGGGCTTGCACGGGCTGACCGTATCTGAAGATTATGGCGGCGTGGCCATGGGCTATACGGCGCAAGCCATTGCGGTGGAAGAAATTTCGCGCGCCTCGGCCTCGGTCGGGCTGTCTTTCGGGGCGCATGGCAATTTATGCATTAATCAGATTTTCCGTTGGGGCAGTGACGCGCAAAAACAAAAATATTTGCCCAAGCTGGTATCGGGCGAACATTTGGGCGCATTGGCCATGTCGGAAACCGGTGCCGGTTCCGATGTCGTATCGATGCGGTTGAAAGCGGAGAAAAAGGGCGACACATACGTTCTCAATGGCGGCAAATTTTGGATTACCAATGGCCCGTCAGCCGATGTGCTGGTGGTCTATGCCAAAACCGAGCCGGAAGCCATGTCGCGCGGCATTACCGCCTTTATCATTGAAAAAGATTTCAAAGGTTTTTCCTGTGCGCAAAAGCTCGACAAACTGGGCCATCGCGGTTCCGAAACCGGAGAATTGGTTTTTGAGGATTGCGAAGTACCAGAAGAAAATGTCATGGGGCCACTCAACCAGGGCGTCGAAGTTTTGATGAGCGGGCTCGATTATGAGCGCGCCGTGCTGGCCGCTTGGCCGGTCGGGATTATGCAGGCCTGCCTCGATACGGTGCTGCCCTATATCCACCAGCGCGAGCAATTCGGCCAATCCATCGGCACGTTTCAATTGGTTCAGGGCAAGCTGGCTGATATGTATACGCGGCTTTCGGCCTCGCGGGCCTATGTTTATGCCGTCAATCAGGCTTGCGATCGCGGCGAGACGACGCGTAAAGATGCCGCCGCCGCAATTTTATTCGCGGCTGAAAATGCCACCCAATGCGCGCTGGATGCGATTCAGCTGATGGGCGGCAATGGCTATGTAAACGATAATCCGGTCGGGCGTTATTTGCGCGATGCCAAGCTGGCGGAAATCGGTGCCGGCACATCGGAAATCCGCCGCATGCTGATCGGCCGCGAATTGTTTAACGAGACCGCTTAGCGGCGGCGCAGTCTTTCCAACACACCAATACCGAACATCACCGGCACCATGCCAATGGCAAGAATAATAAGCGCGGGCAGGGCGGCATCCTCCATCTGGCCAAGCGAAGCATAAGTGTAAATATGCGTTGCCAAAGTTTCGAAATCGAAGGGCCGTAAAATCAGCGTTGCCGGTAATTCCTTCATAACATCGACAAAAACCAGCAAGAATGCGGTGACCAAAGGTGCGCGCAGGAGCGGCAAGTGTACGCGCCGCAGCGTCGCATTTTTGTCGGCACCCAAACTGTGCGCCGCCATATCCAGCCCCGGCGCGATTTGTCCGTAACCCGCTTCCAACGTACCGAAGGAAAGCGATAAAAAGCGCACCACATAAGCCAACACCAAGGCGCTGACACTGCCGCTTAAAATGACAAGGCCGAAACTGGCATCGGCGAGAAAAGCCAATGCCGTCATAATGCCCAAAGCCAGCACTGTGCCGGGCACGGCATAGCCGAGCGTTGCCATGCGAACCATAAAAAGCCTTGTTACGCGGCCATAGCGTGCAGCAAAGGCGAGGATAAGGCCAAGCGCCAGTGCACCCAGCGCCGCGGCCAGAGCGAGGCCGAAAGAGTTGAAGGCTGCTTGTGTCATGCTGCGCGGCCAACCGGCATCCGGTAAATGCGTCAGCAGCAATAAAACCGGCACGATAAAGCCGAGAATAATCGGCAGCAGGCAAAAGCCGCTCATTAAGACGAGCAGGCGCGGCGTGGCCTCGAAATCGGGCAGGCTGCGTTGGCGACCGGCGCGTTGATAATGAACGCTCTTGCCGCGTTGGCTGCGTTCCAGCGCCAGCAAAAGCGCCATAAAAGCCAAAAGCGTGAGTGCCAATTGCGCCGCACCGGCGAGATTGCCGCGCACCACCCAAGTGTCATAAACCCCCAATGTCAGCGTGTTGACGCCAAGAAACTCGACCGCGCCAATATCGTTCATGCATTCCATCAGCACCAAAGCGACGCCGACAATAATTGCCGGTCGCGCCAGCGGTAGGCCGAGGCGATGAAAACAGGTAAAAGGCGATAAGCCGAGCGTGCGCCCGGCTTCAATCATCACCGCCGATTGCTGCACAAAGGCGGTGCGCGCGGAAAGATAAACATAAGGATAAAGCGCCAATGTCAGCAAAATCACCGCGCCCGGCAATGAGCGAAAATCAGGATAGAGCGTGACCGGAAATATCATTTGCCATAGCCGATATAGCGCCCCTGCCTCATCGAGGAAATCGCCATAGCTATAGGCCATGAGATAGGTCGGCATGGCGAGCGGCAAAAGCAATGCCCAGCCAATCAGGCGACGCATTTTAATGGGATAAAAAGTGACCATCCATGCACTGGCCGTGCCGATAAAAGCCGATAAGGCGCCGACGCCAAGCATCAGCCAAAATGTCGTGAGCGCTTGTTGCGGCAGCACGTAAGCCCATAAATGCGCCCAAACCGGCGCATCGGGCTTGGCGGCCAGCCACACCAAACCGAGCAAGGCAGAAAGCGGCAGGGCGGCGGCCAATGCGCTGGCCAAGCCCCAACCATCAAAGCGCCGCCGCACATTATCGGCAAGGGTGGCGCTCATCGTTCATTACCGCAAATGCAAATCATTCTCATTTGCGAAACATACCGCGTCAGCGGTGAATTGCAATGCTTATCGGTCTATTTTTCGCGGCAGGCTTGCGCGGCGGCCATTAATTCGCGGGCAATTTCTTCAGCTTCTTCGGGCATGAAATCCATCGGAATCTCAACCCCGTCTGCGGCGATAAAAACCCGCACCATTTGGCGGTCGGTCGGGCCGATGGAAAGCTCGGCGGCAATGTCGGAAGGTGTGTTAATGCCCATGAAAAGCCCTCTTATGCGAAAAATCGTCTGACAGTGTAAGCGGATTTACCCGGCTCGCAAAGAATTAGATGAAAAGCCCGCCCAAACCGGCCATGACGCTTGCACTTTCGCCAAAAGGCGACTATTTTCCGTCCGTCCCAGAGCGAATTTCGCCAGCGGATATATCGGTGCAGCCTTAGCTCAGTCGGTTAGAGCGCTAGATTGTGGATCTAGAGGTCCCCCGTTCAATTCGGGGAGGCTGTACCATTTTTCCCAAAAAAAGAATCACCCGCTCATTTTCTTATCCGCATGGCGGCTTTTCCTTCCTAATTGCTTGAAAAAAGCCTGATTATGGTGGGGTTTTGGCCTGTCATAGAAGGCTCATATGAATTTAACAAAAATGAAACAAATGGCCGCCACAAACGGAGGCGTTAAAGCAATGGTAGGCTATCAAGGATTACAATTAAGAGTGATTTGCATTAAGTCTACTCGGGTAACACGCGACCGAATGGCGGGAACTGGTCTTGTCTGTTCGGAAGTTAGAGGAGTTAAATATGTATAAGTTGCTTATGGTAACGGCTGCGGCCGCTCTGTTGGTTACGCCTGCTGTCGCCGGTCCGATGGCTGTCACGGTTGGCGGTTATTATAATGCTGTGGTTTACAGCCAAGATGTAGATGATGCAGATAAGCGCGATCTCGGCATTCACAATGACAATGAAATTATTTTCAAAGGTAAAGGCAAAACCAAAAACGGTCTGGAAATCGGCTTCCAAGTTCAGTTGGAAGGCGAGGGTTCCGGCGATGTTAAGGCAGGCAGCAAGCCGGTCGATTTTATCGATGAGAATTATATTTATGTCAAAGGCGATTTCGGCAAGGTTGAAATCGGTGCCGAAAACAATGCCGCCTATAAGCAGCAAGTCTCGGCCCCGAAATTTCTCGGCTGGAAAACCTATGACAATAATTTCGCCACTTGGGCCAAAGCTTCAAATTTCGACAAGCCTCTGATGGACGGCATTGATGGCGATGCGCTGAAAATCAATTATTACTCGCCGAAGATTAACGGCTTCCAATTCAGCTATTCGCTGACACCGGATGCGTCTGACACAAATGGTGACACCGGCCTTTACGACGATAGCGGATCGGGTTCAGCCTCGGCAATGGGCATTAAATATTCCGGCAAAATCGGCGGGCTGAAAGTCAAAGCCTCTTATGGCGTCAATGAGTTGGACGAAGATGCGGGTCAAGAGACCGAAGAAGACACGGCGATGGGCCTGTCGGTCAGTTCAGGCGCTGTCACGGTCGGCGGCTCCATGACGACGTTTGAGCGTGACGGTGATGAAACCGATATTTTGCATTATGGCATTGCCTATAAGCTAAGCAAAGCGACGCAAGTCGGCGTGATCATGCACGCGCAAGAAGCAGAGAATGGTGATGAAACCAATATTACCGTCATTGGTGGCTCGACCAAATTGGGCGCAGGCACCAAGCTGACCTATTCTTATGAAACGGTTGAAGATGATGCGGATGGCGACAGCACCTTTATGGGCGTCGGCCTGCTGCTGAAATTCTAATCCGATTAGGATAGACATTTCCGGGCGGCGCTTCCTTTCGGGGGCGCCGCCTTTTTTCGCGCTTTGCGCTAATTTTTTTCAAGCACAACCTTTGCTTGCTGTTGCGCCCGTGTCACAAATCGATGCGGTTTTCCGTTTGATAAAAAAATAATATACGCGCGCGGTGAAACTGCGCTAGACAGAGTTGCGGTCTTGCGTTGCCGCCCGCGTTCCCGATTGCCGCGTTTCGCCATTGGGCTGTATCCCGAAAAAAACAATAAGGGAGACAGCAATGAAAATTGCATCCATTATATCCATGAGCGCTGCTGCCGCACTGATTGCGGTCGCGCCCGCCTCGGCCGAACCGATGGCTTTCACCATTGGCGGTTATTTCACCCAATCCGTGCAATTGGTCGACATAGACGACCATAACAATATGACATTTGAAGATGAAGTATTGGCGCAAAATGCCGAAATTCACTTTAAGGGTAAAACCAAACTCAATAATGGCACGGAACTTGGCATTCGTATCGAGTTGGAAGCCTCTGAAAGCGACGACCAAATAGACGAGCATTATCTCTATTTGAAAGGCGATTGGGGCAAGCTGATTTTGGGGGCGGAAAACGGCATTGGTCATCTCATGCAAGTGCGCGCGCCGCGTTTCGTGCCCGGGCTCAAAATGTTCGATAATTCCGTCACCGATGATGTCTATGAAAGCGCCTATGACGAACATCTCGACGACAATGCGATTGAAGATGCGCATATGTCGACCAAGCTGGAGCATATTTCCGGCGACGCCAATAAGCTTTCCTATATGACGCCACGCGTGGGTGGCCTGCAACTCGGCGTGTCTTATGCGCCGAATAATGCCGACCATGGCGGTGGTGAAAACAATGCCGGTGCGAGTACCGATGCCGCCCAAGAAGACATTATCGAATTGGGGGTTTCCTATAAGGGCATGGCGCGCGGGGTCGGTTATAAATTCAGCTATACGGCGGTAGAAGGCGACACGGTAAGGCCGGGTAGCCCGAAACCCGAAAGCATCAGCACCGGCTTGGCGCTCAGCTATGGCGATTGGGTGTTTGGCGGCAATATCTCGGAATATAAGGATTTGCACGAGGTGGACGACACAAAATATGCCGATAGCGAAAGCATTGAGACGACCAATTACGCGTTGAAATATAAGCTCAGCAAAACCAGCTATCTCGTTGTTGGCTTTACAGACGGTGAGGAACGCCACGTCGCGCGAGATGTCACCAGTGCATCATATTTTACTGATTTTGGTGATGATGACCAAGAAGGCGGCACCGGCAACAATGCTGATGAAACGGGCACTCTAACAACAACCTTAGCTGCCCCCATATCAACTTATGAGGAATTAATGGTCGGCGGCGGCACAGAGCTTGCCCCAGGTGTAAGGCTTGGCTTTTATTATACGATTTCAGAGGCCACCCACCAAATCCGCGGAGGTTCCTATTCTGACGCCGGTTCTGTTGGTGCAGGTGCAGACGGCACAGCGGGAACAGGTGGAGATGATGTTTTGCCGACAGCTCCGGTATTCACTGCTGATCCTGATAATGACAGTGACGCTGAAGTGTCAGCTTTGGGCGTCACCCTCCATTTGAGGTTCTAATCGATTAGGCGTAACGAGAGGGCGGCTTGTTAAGCCGCCCTCTCGTTACGCACCCATTTTTTCGGCAATGGCCAAATCTTCGCGCAAATTGCGACCGGCCCAGAAATAATGGAAGCAGCCCCACAGATTGAGGGAGACCACGGTAATCAGCGCGTAGCGCAGGCCGTCTACGCCATAATCGGCGGAGAAATAATCCGATAAAATGCCGACCAATTGCGGCCCGAAACCGAGGCCGATAATATTGATACAAAACAATAAGAGCGCGGAGCCGAGGGCGCGCCGTGCCGGCGGCAACAGGCTTTGATTGAGCGCAAAACTGACCGACAGATAAAAGCCGCCGAAAAACGAGGTGATGCTGGTCAGGATAATCGCCGTCAGCAAATCCGTGGTCAGATAATACCAAATGGCAATCGGTAAAATGGCAATCTTCACACCGGCGGTGAGCCAGACATACATGCGCTTGTCGCGCTGCGCCAAACGGTCGGCCAGCCAGCCGCCCGATAAAGTGCCGATGCCGCCAATAATGCCGCCAATCAGCGCCAATAAAGTGCCGGTCTCACCGGCTGACAGCCCCAAAACCCGACGGAAATAGACGCCGTTCCAATAAAGCGCTCCATAGCCGACAAACACCACCAAAGTTGTGCCGATAACAATATGGCGCAGGCTCGGTATTGACATCATGATTTTGAACGTATCCCATATTTCGGCGAAAATGTTTTTCGGCATTGGTTTGGGGGCTTGTCTGCGCGCCGGTTCTTTTACCGTGAAGAACATGAGAAGGCCGAGAATAATGCCGGGCAGGCCAACGACAAAAAAAGCAATGCGCCAGCCATACCATTCGTCAATCCAGCCGCCGACCAAAAAGCCGATAAGCACGCCAATATTAATGCCGGCGGCATAAATGCCCATGGCGGTGGCGCGTTTTTCCGGCGGGTAAAGATCTGAAATCATCGAATGGCTGGGCGGGCTGGAGCCGGCTTCGCCAATGCCGACGCCGATGCGCGCCAAGGCCAATTGCAGATAAGAGCCGGCCAAACCGCACAGCGCTGTCATGCCCGACCAGACAATCACCGATATGGCGATAATGTTGCGGCGCGAATAGCGGTCGGCCAAAATGGCAATGGGAATGCCCAAAGTGGCGTAAAAAATGGCAAAGCTGAGGCCGATGAGGAAACCCAGCTGGGTGTCAGACAGCAATAATTCCAATTTGATGCTTTCGGCCAAAATCGAAACGATTTGTCGGTCGACATGGCTGGAGGCATAAATCGCCACCAGCATGGCCAAAGTATAATTGCGGGTCTTGTTGGATATGGCCGGATGGCTGTCTGCTTGTGCGCTCATAAAGAATTCCCCCCGTCACAAAACAATAAATGAGAAGGGCGGCTTTGGCGAGTTAGAAATAATAGGCAAGGCGGAAGCGAATGGAATCCTCATCGGCCAAAGCGGCGGCGAATGCGTCTTCTTCGCCGTCGTCATTTTCGCCGACCTTATCGATAAAGCGCGCTTCCAATATGGCTTTGAAACTGCGTCCGAGACGGCGCTCGGCTTCCAAAGAAATCGACGAGCTATCCGTGTCGAGGTCAATCAGCCCGCCGAACAAAATAGCGGTGGATTGCGGGTCATTGGCCGTCCAGCGCAGACCGATGCCGATATCATTGCCAAAGGGGTGCGGTGCGTCATCTTTGCGTTCATCATACATATATTCGGCAACCAGCCCCAAATCCGTGCCGCTATCGAACAGATTGTAAAATGTATATTCAAACCCGCCCGTGGCGCGGAAAATATCAACCTCTTCTTGTGCCATGCGTGTGCTCGGTCGGTCGGCAAAATCGGGGTCGGGCAAATAACGGTTTTCGCTGGCTTGTGTCGCTTCCAATTTCAACAGCCAGGGCCCCAAAGTGGCCTGAACATCGAGACCGGCTTGCGTCAGATAGGCGTAATGCGCCTGCAGCATGGGAAGACCATTGGCCAGCCCGCTCGCTTCGGGCGGGAAGGGCACAAGCAATTGCGGGTCGCGCGCCGTGCCGTCAAACCAAGACAGACCAATGTCAAACGGACCGAAATTATTCTGATAACGCAGCGCATAATCATCCGTGCGCCGTCCCTCGCCGCTTTCGAAAAGTGTGGTGTTGTCATCGACGATAAAGCCGCCATTGGGGCGACCTTTTTTCGGGTCAACATATTGCCGGATACGGAAAAACGGCAGCGCATAGGCGGTCAGTGTGCCATAGCGGCTGGCATAAGAGAACTTGACCATGGGTTGGCCAAGCTTTTGCTCGCCATCCGTGCTTTCCACATTATCGGTTTGGTTGATGATATCGACCAGATGCAGAAATTCGGTGACGCCCCAAAACTCCTTATCGGCGCCGATAGTGGCCTCGAAGGGGCCATTGACATAGCGATATTTGGCTTCGCGCAAATCTGCGTGACTGCGCTCATGGTCATGTTTGTCATAGCGCGCAAAAGGCTTGACGATAACGGCATGGCGTCCGGAAGGGCTGAACAGTCCCAATTCCACTTCACCGGCAAGGGCGATGAAATTATCTTCCATCTCGGCATGGCGCGCCTCTTTGGGAAAGCTTCGAAGCTCCAGTTCGAGATTGCCCTCAAAATCAATATCCAGGGCAATCGCAGACCCTGCACATAGCATGCAGCAGGCGGCCAATGCGCCAATGGCGGGGCGCAAGGCCATATTTAGCGTGCTCGTTTGAGACTGTTTTGCGTGAAATCCTCTGCCGTCAGGCCGGTGCGGAAGGCATAATCATCCCAGCGCAATAAAGTGGTTTTCTTGGTCACATGGTTTTCCATGAACAATTCATGGGCGCGCCAATATTTATCCAAATATTGCTGGTAATCACCAAAAGTCAGGGTTTTCAACAGCGCGTCTTTGCGGTCGTAGTAAACGACTTTGCGGCTTTGGTAATGGGTTGTGTCGGTCCATGCCACAGTGCGCGTATAGCCTGAATGCTTATAGAGGGGGCGGCGCTCGACAACATGACAGGTCAGCTCACCGCATGGCTCGTCGCGCAGCCATTTATAGCTGAACTTGCCGACTTCTTGCGATGAGAAATCTTCAAAGGCAAATTCAGACCCCATAAACGGGCCCGATTTATTGACCGAGCTGATGCGTTTGACGCGCTTTAAGGCGGGCAAATACATCCATTGCTCATCCGGGTCGAGAATATGCGCATAGGTCAACATGGCGGTGCCGGCAACATCGGCCGGCTCATCAAAAATCATCATTGACCAATCGCCATCCGTCACATCCTTGTTTTCCAGCGTATTGAAGCGCAAGCGACGCTCGCTCACATCGCCATTGGCATTGGTCAAAACCATTTCCATTTCGCTGGTTGTATCGCCAAAGCCGAGATTGGTCGCATCGGTCACTTCGGCAATCGCCTTGCCGCGCGCTTCCGGTTCATTGGCGCCGGGCAATCCGGCCCGTTCGGCCAATGCCGCGCTTGGCAAGAGCAAGGCCGCAGCGGTGAAGAGGGGGGTCAGTTTGAAAGAAAAAGACATATTCGGTCTCCTTTAAGGTCAATCATTCAGCCGGCTGCGCCAGCGGCGCGTCGGCATTTTCGTCGCGGCGCATCGGCGCATGCGGGTCGCCGCGCCCGTCAATCCACATCAATAAGGCGGGTAGCAAGAGGAAGTCCAAAACCAGCGCCGTCAAAATGGTCAAGGCCACCACGCGACCCAGCATGTCATTGATGAGGAAAGGTGAGAGAGTGAGCACCATAAAGCCGGCAATCAGCACAAAGCTGCACACCCAAAGCGCCGTGCCGACCATTCGGAAACTATAGCGCACGCTTTCAATGGAGGAGTAATTGAGGTCAAAACGCGCATGGCGATATTTCGACAACATATGCACCGTTGCATCGACAATCAAACCGATGGCGGTGGCACCGACAAAGGCTGTCCAAAAGCCGACTTCATGTGTGTAAAGCGAGAAAAACCCCATGGCGACGGCGGGCGGGGCAATGTTGGGCACCAGGCTGATAAGGCCGAGGCGCAGACTTCTGAGTGCCAACATCAGACAGCCGGAAATCAGAATAAAAGCAACCAATGTGCCGACCGTCATGGCGCTGAAATTGCGCTCGCCAATATAGGAAAACATGACAGCCTGGCCCGATGCCTCGACATGCATACGCTCGGGCGTATTTGCGGCCAGCCAGTCGAGCGCCCGCGCCCGCAAGGCTTTCATTTCGGCGGTCGATAAATCGTCTAACGTAACAACCATGCGCGAGGCCGATTTATCGACATTAAGCTGGTCGTTCAAATCCAGCCCATAGGGCAGCGACATTTCATAAAGCAGCACATATTGCGCCGCCAATTCGCGATTTTCAGGCACTGCGTAAAAGGCGTCGCGATCGCCGTTAAAGGAGCGGTTAATGCGTTTTACCACATCAGAAAAGGAGGCCACATGCACCACTTCGGGTTGGGCGCGCAGCCATTGGGTAAATGCGTCCAAATCTTGCAGATAGTCGGGGTCGGAAACGCCGCCGACATCGGGGCTCGGCAATGAATAATTGATAATATAAATGCCGGTCAGATTATCGGCTGCCCAATCTGAGGCTTGGCGGAAATCGACGCGCTCGTCAAAATATTCGACAAAGCGGTCATTAAAGGTCAGGCGCGGCAAAAGGGCTGCGCCGATAAAGGTCACGGCCAGCATGGCCAGCATAAGCGGTCGCCTTTTGGCAATCACCATATTGGCCAGCCATTCCATCGATCGGCTTTGGCGGTCAACGGCAGTGCTGGCGCGCATCGGCAAAAGCACCAACAAGGCGGGGAAGAGCGACATCGATAAAATCCACGCATAAATAGAGCCGATACCGGCAAATGTGCCGAGATCGCGATAGGGCGGTGCGTCCGAGAAATTCAGCGAGAACAGGCCAATAGCGGTGGTCACGGAGGTCAAGAAAACGGCTTGCGCATTTATGTTGAGGCTTTCAATAATCGCCTCTCTTTTGCTTTTGCCTTGCCCCTGTGCGACCAAAGCGGTGATAAGAATATGCACGCAATCGGCCACCGCAACAGTGAGGATAATGGTCGGCGCGCCCGAAGCGGGCGGCGATAACGGCATGCCGAGCCAGCCGCCGGTTCCCATTGCCATGCCGGCCGATAGGGTGACCACAATCATTGCCGCGAAAGTGGCAAATAATTTGCGTGTCGTGGCAATCAGCACCAAGGCGATAATGACGAACATGGTCGGGGTCAGTGTTGTCAAATCGCCCTGCGCCGCTTCGGCAAATGCATTGGACAGCATTTGCGAGCCGGTCAGCTCAATTCGGATATTGGGATATTTGGCCCGCATTTCTTCATGAATGGCGCGGGCTTTGATAACGATGTCATTGGTCGCCACCACATCGTCGCGCGGCGGACGCAGCGATACCAAAACAGCGGCGGTTTTCTTGTCTTGCGACAAAAGCCGACCGGCCAAAAGCGGTTCGTTCAAAATCGTATCTTCAACATAGCCAATGCGCTTATCGTCAATATCTGTCACATCAGGCACCAAAGCGCGCACTTCCAAATCATCTTCGCCAATGGCGCGGGTGTTTTGGAAATTGGTCAGACTGTCGACACGGGTCGAATAAGGCACTTGCCAGCCCGCTTCGGTCAACTCATAAGCCAGCTTCAGCGCCTCATTGCTGGTCGCATCGCTTCCGTCTTTTGGTTGATAGACATAGAAAATCGTATCGGGGCTGGAATAGGTGCGCTCCAACTCCTCAAAGGCCGTCAAATAGGGATTTTCGTTTGAAAAGAAATAACGATAATCATTGGTAAAGCGTAAGTGTTGCCCGCCTGCCAAACTGGCCATTGCCAAAAGCAAAGACAAGACAATGACAAGAAACGGACGGCGTGTAACGAATTCGCCATATTGCTGCATGGTGAACGGCATAATTATCTCCTTTTCTTGAACGAAATATAGGCTGACAATTTTAATTGTCAAACTGAACAGTTCAGTTTATTAAAACATTATGTCTGTTCGAGTTGAAAATAGAGGTCGGCCGAAAGACCGCGGCAAGCGCGAGGCCATTTTATCGGCCGCGCGTGAGTTATTTATGGGCCATGGCTATGCCGGCACTTCTATGGACAGCCTTGCAAATGCGGCCAATGTATCCAAAGCGACGCTTTATTCGCATTTTGCCGATAAAGACACGCTCTATCGGGCGATTGTTGAAGGCAAAGTGAAAGACTATCGATTGCAGGATTTTTCCGACCGACTGAGCGGCGATATGGCGCATGATTTGGTTTTGATTGCCTGCGACATGCAAGATCTCGTATTTGATGATGACGCGATACGCATGATGCGTATGGTGATTGCCGAGACCCAACAGCAATCTCCCATTGTCAAATTATTTGATGAAGCGGGCCCGCATCAGGTGTTTTCCAGCATTGCCGATTATTTTGCGGGCTGCAAAGCGCGCGGCGCCAATAATCTCGGATGCCCGAAAAAAGAGGCGGAAACTTTTGCCAGCCTGGTCATGGGGCATCGTCGATACATATTGACACTTATGGGAGTGAAAAAGCCGCCGACCCGCAAGGCGCGCAAGGAACACGCGCAACAAGCGGTCAGCGCTTTCTTGAATTTACGGCGTTAACTCAATCCTCATAGCGGCGGCGCTGCATATGCGCCGCTATTTTCTGCCGCGCCTCGACAGACAGGCCGAGGCCGATATCGCGCACCGTGCCGTGCAGGTTTTCATTCAACGTTTTGGCGGCAGCTTGCGAGCGGTCAAGCGCAGCGGCAATGGCCTGCGGGTCGGGTGTCTCAGCCATCAAGCTGGCATGAAAATCATTTCGTGCTGCGCGCAATTCGCGCAACGCCAGCAATAAATGTGGGCGGCGCGTTTCAAACACGCTTTGTGCCAGTTCTGCATCTTCGCCGTCCAAGTGACGAATAACGCTTTCTTCGGCGCGGTCGAGGCGGGTTTCTATCCAGCCACTATCATTTTTAATGGCGCGCCATTTCATGGCCGTATGCCCGGCGGCACCGATGAAAAACAAATTAACGGCCAGCGAGAGGGCGAGAACAGCATAAATGATTTTTTGTTGGGTAGGCATTTCAAGCTCCTATAAGGGTTCGGTAGGAAGGAACACGTCACTGATAATATCGAGCGACACGGTTAAATCGCTGCCGCCGATAAACGTTTCGACCAAATCAGGGCCGATAATAATGCCGCCGACGAAACAGGCGGCGAGAGCTGTGGCGACCGACCATAGGGCGCGCCGCGGCACAGCTTGCCATTGTGGGAAAGCGATAATGTCGCTGTTCAGAAAAGTTTCCATATCTTGCAAAATGCGCGTCTCCACCGCCATATGGTCGGGCAGCCGACCGTCCAGCGCTTCATCAAGCCGTGCGGCGCGGGCCAGTATGGCGGTGGTGCGCGCATCGTTTTCTAAAATATGCTGCATATCCGTGCGCGCTTCTTGTGGCCAATTTTCGACTTTTGCGCCATAAGCGGCAACCAATTCTTCAAATCGTTCGAGGGTCATTTCGTCACTCATTTTACCGGTTCCAAAAATTCTTTCATCGGGGTCAATGTTTCATTCAGCTTGGCGCGGGCACGGCGCAATAGGGATTCAAGCGCCGCCAATGAAATGCCCATTTGCGCTGCCGCTTCGGCCTGCCCGGTCTCGCCATAATAAACCAGCTCAATGGCACGCCTTTGATCGTCTGACAAAACCTCTAAAGCGGCCCGTAATTGTCGATTGCGATCGGCCACCATATGCGCTGCTTCAATGTTTTCGCGCTCATCTTCCGGCTCGGCAATGGCATCAATGTCGGTCGTCGGCTTGCGGCGGCGCAATATATCAATGCAGCGATTGACAGCAATGCGATACAGCCACGTTGTCACTTTGGCATTGCCGCTTTGCCAATTACCGGCATTTTTCCATACGGATATGAACACGTCTTGCGCGGCTTCCTCGGCCTCGGCCGGATTGCCCAGTTTTTGACGGCAAATATAAACGACATAAGACAAATGGCGGCGCACCAATTCGCCACCGGCGGCCATGGCGGCCTTTCGGTCACGCCCGCCAATGGCTTGGAGCAGAAAATCATCGCTCTCTTGTGCCAGCAATGTCGGCGATTGGCGTGTCATGCGGCCATTTTCCCCCATTTCCGGCTGCCGTTTAATACAGGTCATTTATTTGCGTCCTCAGCTTAACGAAGTCTATGCCCGAAATTCCATAGAATTTACCAAGCACTGCAAAAATTCTAAATCCAATAGACATAACGGCGCGTATATAAATTACTGTCACAATACATGTGATTAAGTGCTCTCCTCCCCCCTCATTGGAGGCACTTGCGCCCCGTCGCCATGCGACGGGGCATTTTTATGCCGTTAATAGAGCTTGCACCGCTGCCTGCCGCGCTGCGACCCCGTCTTTTTGGGCAATGGCCGCGGTCAGGCGTTGGTAAGCTTCAAGCGGAGGTGCCGCGGCACGATGCTTCAGCGCAAATTGTGCGAGCGGCAGGGCAGCGATGGCAAAATCATTGCCGGCGGCGCTGTAAAACGCTTTTAAATAAACCATTTCTGCTTCGTGGCCGTTTGTTTGCTGCAACGCGCGCAGGCTTTCTTGCAAGGCCGTATTGGCGCTGTCATCGGCGCGTGCCGCGGCCAGAGCGGCTAAAGTCGGCTCCAATGCGAGGCGCATATCCAGCGCATCTCCTGATAAATCATACTTATTAATCCCGTCCGCGGAAGAAGTCAGCCATTGCAGCACGTCCTTATCCCATAACGCCCATTTTTCTCGCAACGCGACATGGGTGCCGCGCCGGGGCACAGCCATAATCAGTCCTTTTGCTCCCAAAAGGCGCAGGGCCTCACGAATAACCGTTCGTGACACGGCAAATTCAGCGCATAAATCAGCATCGGCCGGAAATTTATGGTTTTCCGGCCAGGTGCCCGATAATATGCGTGTCGCCAGCGCCGCGGCAACGCGTTCAGTTAGGCGTAAAACTTCACTCATAAGCCCAATTTCCGCCTATTTGAGCGCTGCGTCAATAAATAATAGTATTAATCTATTTTTGCACCGCGCTCTGTCAGCAGATATTTTAGGAATTCGCGGTAACGGTCGAGCCGGTCGCTATCGGTGACGGCGTTTTCAAAGTATTTTTGCTGGATTTGCTTCAATTCATCTTCAAATTGCAGGATTTTGATTTCCATTTCATCGCGTAACAAGCTGTTTTGGCTTTCCAATTGCTGCAAATGCTCAGCAATCGCGGCCTTACGCTCGGCGATTTCTTGGTTCAATTGTTCCACTTGCGCGCGCATGGCGGCCACCACCGCATCGCGGGCCGCTTCCATTTGCGCCAGCATGTCTTGACTGCCGGCACCGTGAACAATATTGCCGGTACGAATCTCAGCCAGCGTGTCCTGCATACGCAAAGACAAGTCAGCCATTTGGCTGTCAGGGCGCACTTCGCGGCCAATCTCATGATTGGTCGGCGTATCGGCCCCGAAATCAATATCGGGCACCGGCCCGAAATGTCCGTCTTGGCCGACGGCGCTATCGTCATCGCTTCCCAATTCGGCGGCAATGGCGGCGTCTAAATCATCGGGCAAATCACTCGGCAAATCATTTGCCACAGCATCGCTCACGGCATCGACCGGAACGTCAGAAGGAGCGGGCGCCGCGTCCGCCGCCATCTGCCCATTGTCAGGATTTTCCGTATCGGTACGCTCGTCGCGTGCAACCGTCACGCCCTGTGCCGGGGTATCGCCGACCGGATCGGCATCCAAAATAGCGTTGATGGCATCGGCAATTTCGGCCATGCGCCGAATTTCGCTTTCTTCATCCGCCATCAAACTGTCTCCTCGAACTCTTCAAGCAACCACAATGGCATGGGAGCAAATGTATTTGCCCTATACCGAATCTCAATATCACTTTACAATAATGGCAGGAAATGACCATGACCGCTGCAAAAATTTTTGGCAAAGCGTGACATTCTCATGTCGCAGGAGAGCCCACCAGACCAACCGGCCGAGGAACATCCCGGCATTGAGGCTGCTTATGAGCGGTCGCAAAAACACGACAATGTCGGCATGCGCGCGCTGGCCGGTCTTTTTTTGCTGGAACATGAGTTCCGCCGCGTTCCCGGCCAGCCGCATTTGGCGCGCCTTGTGGTCAATCGGCTGAACCGTTTTGCCCCCTATGATTGCGCGATATTTTGGACCTGCAGTCGGCGCGGCAAAGTTTATGACGTAACCATTTCCGGCATTATAAAAAGCAAGGATACCAAACCGATTCTCTCTTGGGGGCGTGCATTGGGCAAATGGCTGAATAAAACCGGCTATGGCAATACGCAACTCACGCCGCCCATGGTCGATATGGAAAAAAGCATGGGGAATTGGCCGGAAAATTTGCCGAAATCCGGTCTTTATGTGCCCCTGCGCGGTCAGGATGGAAAGCTCCGTGGGGGTATTGTGCTGCTGCGCGCCGTGCCATGGGCGCAACCGATACGCATTATGCTCGACCAATTGGCCGAGGCGGCGGCCTATACGGTTGATGCGCTCGATGCAGGTGTGCATGGGCGCGTCGCCAAACGCGGCGGTCTCGGCAAATATCTGACCCGCTTTGCCATTGTACTACTATTGGCCTTGAGTTTTCTCATCCCGGTTCCGGTCAATGTGGAAGTGCCGGCAAAGCTGGCCGTCTCAAACAGTCAGGCTAATGTGCCGCGTGGACCGGCGCAAATTGATATGCGCGTGCCGCCGCAAGGGGCCATGGCTTTGCGCCCTGGTTCGCGGCTCAAGACAAAATATCAAAACACGCAATATGAATTGGAAGTCGAGCACATCACGCCATGGTTGGCCGGGCTTTTTGCCGACCGGCAATTGCGCGCTCGTTTTGTTGCTGCGCCTGACGGGCTGGCGCCGCCTGCGCTGACCAGCATCACCATTGAAAATGCATCCATGCCGCTGCCGCTCTATTTATTGCGTGGGCCGATAGCCATGATACGGCGGTTTATGGGGCTCGAGTAAGCTGTTCTACCAGTGCTTTGACAGCGCGCGGGGTTGAGGCACCGGCACAGACCAAAAGATTATTGTCGATGACCAGACGCTGCCGTGCTGCATAATGTTGCGCCAAAGCCGGATGGGTCAAAAACTCCATGCCGCGACTGTCGGGCAATCCGTGTTTTTCGTTCAACAAAATGAACTCGGCTTGCGCCGCCAGTGCATTTTCCAGAGAAATACGGCGCATGGTGTCGGCGCTTTTATGGCGACCCAGATTAATGCCGCCGGCGCGGCTGATAATATCGTCGATAATATGGCCGGCGCCCGCCGTCACATTGCGCCTTTGCAGCGGCAAAATACGCGGCTTGGTTTTCGGCTTTTCAATCGCCGCCATAGCGACATCGAGTTTTGCCAGATAAGCGCGTGCTTCATCGGCGCGGCCAATGGCGACGCCGAGACGCATGATTTCCTCACGCGCGGCAGCGAAATTTTGGGCTGCATCCAAAGGCAAAAGCTGAAAGCCAAGCCGCTCAATAAGTGCATTGCGCATCGGGTCAGACCAGCTTGAAACAATGACAATATCGGGCTGTAACTCAATCAAGCTCTCAATCTGCCCATCACTGACCGGAAAAGCCTGCGCCGCTTCGGCATAAACCGACAGATCGGGGTCGCGCGATAAATGGGTCAGTGCGGCGATTTGGCTTTTGGCCGCAAAAGCCATCAGATAAGGGTCGGCGCATAAATTGAGACTGACAATGCGCGGCAAGTCGGCGGCGCGCACCATTGGCGACGCGCAAATGCATAAAAGAAAGGCGAGCAAAAATCGCATGGCGCAGCTTTGCCCGTTTTTCCCGCTTTGTCCATATTGTCGCCATTCGCCTGTTGCACCGCTGGGGCGTCGCGGCTAGCTTGGCGGCATGAAAAAGCGCCATCTTTACCCGCTGCTGTTTGCGACCCTTTTTATCAGTGCCGCCATGTCGCTCATGGTCGGCGATGTCACGGTCGGTATTTACGCCGCGCTTGAGTGGCTGGGCGACCGGCTGGGCGGAAGTGCCACTGAAGAAGGGGCTTTTTATAAAATCCTATTTGAGCAAATCCGCGGCCCACGCATTGTTTTGGCCGCCATGACGGGCTTTGTGTTGGGATTGGCCGGTGCGGTGGTACAGGGACTGTTTCGCAATCCATTGGCCGAGCCCGGCTTATTGGGGGCATCGAATGGCGCAGCATTGGGCGCGGTTATGGTGATTTATTCCGGCCTCGCCACCACATTATCATTTGCTGTGCCCTTGGCGGCGGCACTGATGGCACTGTTATCGGTCTTGATTTTGCTGGCTCTGGCGGGGCGCGGCGCGTCCAGCCTACGGCTCATTTTGGCCGGCTTCGCGGTATCGGCTTTCGCCGGCGCCGGCATTGCGCTGGCGCTTAATCTCAGCCCCAATTATTTCGCCGCGCTTGAAATAGCCTTTTGGCTATTGGGCGCGGTGGAAAACCGCAGCTGGCTGCATGTCGCCCTGGCAGCGCCCGGCGCGGTGCTTGGCTGTCTGTTGATGTGGCGCGCCGCGCGCGCCTTGGACGGGCTGTCATTGGGCGAAGAAGTGGCGCGCTCGCTGGGCATAAATATGGTGCGGCTGCGCTTGCAAATTTCCATTGGCTTGGCATTGGCCGTCGGCGCGGTGGTCTCGGTCACCGGTGTCATCGGCTTTGTCGGCCTGTTGGCACCGCATTTAATACGCCCATTGACCGGCGCCTTGCCGTCAAAAACGCTTTTGCCCGCCGCGCTTTTGGGCGCGATATTATTGGTGCTGGCCGACAGCTTTGTTCGCGCCATCCCAACCCCCACTGAGTTAAAGCTGGGCGTGGTCACCGCCTTTTTGGGCGTGCCGCTGCTTTTGGCGCTGCTGACGCGCCCCGGCGCAAGTCTGTTGAACGAACAGTAAAATCACGCTAAAAAAATTTTCGCGGACAAGGTGCCCCGTAACAGGGGGTAAAAGGGAATGTCGTGCGGTGTGTCTGTTCAAACAAGCGAAACACCAAATCGACAGCTGCTCCCGCAACTGTCAGCGGATAGGTAACGGCCAATTTGCCACTCTTTTTAAGGGGAAGGCGGCCCGATGCCGATGACCCGCAAGCCAGGAAACCTGCCTTGACCGGTCGTTTTTTCGCATGGGGCGGGATGCACCCGAGCGAAGCGGAACCTCCGTTAAAGACGACAGATGAAACCCGCTGCGGGCCGGTTTGGCGCGCGGCAAGACCCTGTGTGGAGGCAAAAATGAAGAAGCAACTTACCATCGGCCTATTGGCCGCTTTAACCCTAACATCGCCCGTAGGGGCCGAGGAGGTCGATGAAATCGTCGTCTCGGCCACCGGCATTCCGACCCCGATATCGCAAATCGGCGCTTCCGTGGATGTCATTACGGCAGGAGATTTGGAGCGTCAGCAAATCACTTATTTGCAGGATGCGTTGGCGACAGTGGCCGGTGTCAGCACCTATCAATCAGGTGGGCCGGGTTCAACCTCAAACGTGTTTCTGCGGGGTATGACCAGCAAATATTCAGGCGTTTATATTGATGGCGTTCAAATCAATGACCCGGCAAGCCAGCAGGCCGCATGGGCTTATTTGCCGACGCACGGTTTGGAAAGCGTGGAAGTGTTGCGTGGCTCGCAAGGCGTTTTATATGGCAGCGAGGCGATTGGCGGAGCAATCAGTTTGTTCACCGCTCATGGTGGCGAGACAACCAACCAAGCAGTTCTTGAAAGCGGCTCATTTGGCTCGGAGAGCCTTTCTTTTTCCAGCCGCGGCGAATCCGGAAAAGTGGGCTATGGCTTATTTGTCAAGCAAACCGATACAGATGGCATTTCTGCGGCCAGCGAAAGCAATGGCAATACGGAAGATGACGGCTATGAAAGCTTAAGCGCGCGTGGCCGTGCCGTAATCAATCTTTCAGATCAGGTTTCAGTGGATATTGCATTACGCTCTGTCAGCAGTGAAATTGAGACCGATGCCTCAGGGCCGTCTGACAACAATCAAAACTATACGGATTTCGATGCGGTAGGCGGCAAGCTTGGGTTGACCTACGAGGCAGGGAATACAATCCATAGCTTTGCCGTTGGTATCAGTGAAGATGAGACGACGGCTTATACTTTGCCATTTATGTCAACGTCCTTGTCGGGTCTGGCCAGCAAAGGTGAGCGACAGGTCGCGAATTATCGTGGTCTATTTGATTTGTCTGAGGAAGTTAAAGTCATCATTGGGATAGAAAATGAGACTGAAGAGTACACCTCTGAAGCGGGAACCTCAAAAGCCGAAAACACGGCCGTGTTCTCCCTGCTCCAATATGCTGATGCCAATGGATTGAGTATCTCAGTGGCCGCGAGGCAAGACGACAATGAGGTTTTTGGACGCTTCGACACAAGTCGGATATCGGGGCGTAAATTGTTCGGGGTTCTCGGTGTAAGAGCGTCCTATGGCACGGGCTTTAGGGCTCCCAGTCTGACCGAAATGTTTGGGTTAAGTGACTATTGCGTGAACCGCTTATGCGGAAATGACACCCTACAGCCGGAAGAAAGCCGCAGTCGTGACTTTGCTCTCTTGATAGAGCCGACTGCCAATTGGAATGTTGAACTTGCTCACTTTAAAATTCGAGTGAACAATTTTATTGAATATGGAAGTGTTGCACCTGACCCGTCAGATGACTGTTTGAACTACAACTTCAACGGCCTGTGTGGGCGATATCAGCCGAGCGATGGTGAGATTGATAATTCAGGATACGAATTTCGCACGAAGCTATCAGTTAACGAGAAAACCAATGTGAGCGTTAACTTCACCAAGTTGGATGCATTGCGGGCTAATGGACAGCGCGATATCCGTCGGCCTGAAGAAACATTGAACATGTCGGTGTCTTATCAGCAATCTGAACGCCTGAACATTGGAGTTGCCGCACAGGTTATTCGCGATGTTATTGACGATGATTTTTCCGATTGGCCCAACACGGTAGTGGTGAACTTAGAGGATTACGAATTGGTCAAGCTGCATGCGTTATATTCTTATAGTCCGAGTGGAAATGTCTTCGCACGCATAGAAAACGTTCTCGACGAAGACTATGAAACCGCACTTGGCTATGGCACGCCCGGCCGTGCCTTTTATGTCGGGGTGAGCAGCAGCTTTTAGGCGGCTGGAAATTGCCCCACATATATGGCTAGGATGAGAACCATGAAAATTGTTTCTCTTCTGCCCAGTGCGACGGAAATTGTCGCGGCGCTGGGGCTGGC
Source organism: Alphaproteobacteria bacterium (assembly GCA_949498175.1). Lineage (GTDB taxonomy): Bacteria > Pseudomonadota > Alphaproteobacteria > RS24 > RS24 > UBA8337. Next base: position 29,436 of record CATDDF010000100.1, read on the forward strand.
CGAAAATTTGGTCGGGCGGTCGCATGAATGCGACTGGCCGGCCGGACTTGACCATCTGCCAGTGTTGACGCAACCGAAAATGAACCCGCTGGAAGACGCGGCGACCATTGACCGCGACGTCCGCGCCCTCGTGGAATATGGCACCTCGGTCTATAAGCTCGATGCCGATGCCATTCGCGCCATTGCGCCCGATGTCGTCATCACCCAATCGCAATGCGAGTTGTGTGCTGTCAGCCTCGGTGAGGTGGAAACCGCGCTGCAAGATTGGGTCGGCGCATCGCGGCCCAAACTGGTATCGTTGGAGCCGATGAGCCTGGCCGATGTGGCTGAGGATATCGCCAAAACCGGCATGGCTCTGGCTGTTGAGAAGCAGGCCGACAGGCTGAATGCGGATATGGCCGAGGGCTTTGCGAGCTTGCGTGCAGTGACATCTGAAGTGCCGCGCAAAAAAGTTTTTTTCATGGAATGGACGGCACCGCTTATGGGGGCCGGCAATTGGATGCCCGAAACCATAGCCGCGGCGGGCGGCGAAGTGGTGATGGGGCAAGAAGCTGTGCACTCGCCAATTGTCAGCTTGGACGATATCGCAGCGGTCGATCCTGATGTTATTTTGGTCGGCCCATGCGGTTTTTCAATCGATCGGGCGCGACAGGAAATGGCGGTGCTGCAAGACGAGAAGGGCTGGCAAAATTTACGCGCCGTTAAGGCGGGTGAGGTGTATCTGGTGAATGGCAATCATTTTTTCAATCGCCCGGGGCCGCGCCTTTTGCAATCGGCTGAAATCGTCGCGGAAATTTTGCACCCACATATTTTTGCGGCCGCCAATCACGGCACGGGCTGGGTGCGCCATGCTTGATTTGGTGCAAATTCAATTCATGGTCGGCGAAAAGCGGGTTTTACAAAATATATCCGCCGCTTTTCCGGCCGGACAAATAACCGGCATTGTCGGCCCCAATGGGGCGGGTAAAACCTCGCTCTTGCGCGTCGCGGCCGGTCTGGCACATGCGGCGGGGGGAACAGTAACGGCGCAGGGCGAGTTTGCCGATGCCGATTGGCGCGCCAAAAACATTGCCTATATGCCGCAATTCCAATCTGTTGCATGGCCGCTTTCGGCACGCGAGGTGGTGGCGCTGGGGCTATTGCCGCTCAATCTCGGGCCGGCCGAAAGCGAAAAACGCGTCGATGCGGCGCTGCAGCGTTGTGGCATGGCGCGTTTTGCTGCACGGCGTATTGATACGCTCTCGGGTGGTGAAAAAGCGCGCATTTATTTGGCGCGGCTATTGGCAACCGGCGCGCCCATTATGTTGCTGGATGAGCCGGTGCAATCGCTCGATGCAGCCGGTGCGCTGGCTGTCATGCAGCTATTGCGGGCGGAAGCGGCGGCCGGAAAAGCGGTGATTGTGGTCATGCATGAGCTTAATCTGGCGCAGCAATTTTGTGACGCGCTGGTGGTCATGCAAAACGGCACTGTGGTGCTTTCCGGTGCGGCGCAACATGTCTTGTCGCCTGCCCAGCTTCGGCCTATCTTCGGGGTTGAGTTTAAGCAGCTTGCGGGCGGCCATTTGGTGGCGCAAGATTTGCTGCATGAGCAATCCCCTAAGGAGGCCTGATGGCGCGTCTGGCGGTCGAAAATTTGGTGAAGCGCTTTGGCGCATTGGAAGCGGTTAAAGGCGTCAGCCTGTCTTTGGCGGCGGGGCGCAGTTTGGCGCTTATCGGCCCAACGGCAGCCGGCAAGTCAGTATTGCTGAAATGCTTGGTCGGGCTTTATGCGCCGGAAGAGGGTC